>JADLBQ010000072.1 GCA_020847635.1 Bacteroidia bacterium | reverse complement strand
TTAATTTCTTTTTAAGAATGGTCAGGCATCTTATCCCGCTTCATCTTCTGAAAATACAGGGACTGGGAATCCATCTTTATATTCATACTTATATTAATGGTAAACCAGCCAGAATGATAGTGGATACCGGAGCTTCACAGTCAGTACTGGATGTGAACAGAGTTGAAAAGTTTAATCATGGAAAAGCACTAAGCCATCATGAAATCAAAACGACCGGACTTGGGACCAATAATATGCAGAGTTTTCTGTTGGAAGGGGTAACTCTGAAGACCGGGAGAGCAGTTTTTAAGAATATAGAGTTTATTTGCATTGACCTGTCCCATATCAATAATTCTTTTCAGGAAATTAATATCAAACCGGTTGATGGGGTCATTGGCGGTGATTTCCTGCTCAAACATAAAGCAGTCATAGATTACAACAGGAAAAAACTTACAATTCTAGGTTGAAGGATTTAATTAGGAAGCCGTTTTGTTTTCTTCGCAAGTAAATCATGTCAGAATTTTTAGCATCCTCGGTTGAATACATTAAAGGAATAGGTCCTGTAAAAGGCGAACTGTTACGCAATGAGCTGAATATTCATTCCTTCCGGGATATGCTCTACTGGTTTCCTTACCGGTATGTTGATCGCACCCGGTTTTATAAAATCTCTGAAATCAATGAAGAACTTCCTTATGTGTTGGTAAAAGGGAAAATTACAACGATAACTGCTCACGGACAAAAGCGGGCAACCCGATTAACAGCTCAGCTCAGAGATGAAACCGGAAGTATTGAATTAATATGGTTTCAGGCAATTAAATGGATGCGTGATTCGTTAAAGACGGCTCAAGAATATATTGTTTTTGGAAAGCCAACCCGATATGTCGGGAAATTAAACATAATACATCCGGAAATCGAAACTCCGGAATATAATAGTGAAGCCACCTATCTCACTCCTTTTTATAATACAACTGAGAAATGTAAGGCAAATGGGCTTGACAGTAAGTCAATAAGCCGGAGCATGAAAGCCTTAATTGAGAAATTTCAGAAAGAATTGCTTCCTGAAACATTGCCACAATGGCTAAAACAGAAATATCAGCTCATAGATTTAAAGCAGGCAATTATCAATATTCATTTCCCGGCTGATAATGAGTTGCTGAGAGCTGCAAAACGAAGACTCAAGTTTGAAGAGTTGTTTTACCTGCAGCTGCATTTACTGGGATTAAAGAAGGTAAGGCAGGAAAGAATTAAGGGAATTGTTTTTGAAAAAGTTGGTGAACATTTTAATTCTTTTTACCATCATCATCTTCCGTTTCAACTTACGAAAGCTCAAAAACGAGTCATTCGTGAAATTCGTACGGATACCTTTACCGGAAGACACATGAACAGGTTACTTCAGGGAGATGTCGGAAGCGGTAAAACCGTAGTTGCACTGATGGCTATGTTGCTGGCTATTGATAACCGCTGTCAGTCATGCCTGATGGCACCAACAGAAATTCTTGCAAACCAGCACTATGAGACCATTACTTCGTTGATTCGAGACCTTCCCGTTAAAGTAAGTCTTCTAACCGGAAGCACAAAATCGGTGCAACGTAAAAAAATACTGGAATCCCTGGCAGATGGCTCTTTACATATTCTGATCGGAACCCATGCATTAATTGAAGAAACTGTACGGTTCCGGCAACTCGGGCTTGCCGTTATTGACGAGCAACACCGCTTCGGGGTTGAACAGCGGGCACGACTTTGGCTGAATGAACAGGTTAAACCTCATGTACTGGTTATGACAGCCACACCGATTCCCCGAACTTTGGCAATGACAGTTTATGGCGACCTGGATGTTTCGGTAATTGATGAACTTCCACCAGGTAGAAAACCGGTTGCTACCTACCATTTTCGGGAAGATAAACGGCTCAAGCTAATCGGTTTTATCAGAAGCCAGGTTAAAGAAGGCCGGCAGGTGTATATTGTTTATCCACTGATTGACGAAAGTGAAAAGTTAGATTATGCCAACCTGGTGCAGGGATATGAATCACTTGAAAGAGATTTTCCGCCACCTGATTATAAAGTGAGTATTGTTCACGGAAGACAGAAAAGCGAATTGCGACAACTGGAAATGCGACTCTTTGCAGAAGGTAAGACCCATATAATGGTTGCAACAACTGTAATTGAAGTTGGAGTAAATATTCCGAATGCCTCTGTGATGGTGATTGAAAGTGCAGAGCGCTTCGGACTCTCTCAGTTACATCAGTTGCGGGGAAGGGTTGGCAGGGGAGCCAGTCAGTCGTACTGTATCTTAATGACAGGAAACAAGTTATCGGCTGATGCACGGGAGCGAATCAAGGTTATGACTCAAACGAATGACGGGTTTGTGATTGCCGAAGCTGACATGCGGCTTCGCGGGCCGGGAGATATATTGGGAACTCAGCAAAGTGGAATGGTAGATTTTAAAATTGCCGATTTAACAACTGACTCCTTGCTGATTGAAGAAACCCGTGATGCTGCAAATGAACTTTTAAATTTAGACAGAACTTTATCACTTCCTGAGAATGCATTGATCAGGCAGCAAGTTATCAGGCATAGAAAAGAAAAAGGAGAGTGGGATAAAGTAAGCTGATAAATTAATCAATAAAAAAACCGGATAAATAGAATCTATTACCAGGTTAGTGATAAATAAAAAACAGGTTATAAGTTTCCTCTAAGAGCCTGCTCCCGTTCAATACTTTCAAACAGTGCTTTAAAGTTTCCTTTTCCGAAAGATTTGGCACCACAGCGTTGAATGATTTCATAAAAGACTGTAGGTCTGTCCTGAACCGGTCGGGTAAACAATTGCAGCAGATAGCCCTCCTCATCCCGGTCAACCAGAATATTCAGCTTACGGATTGCTTCGGTATCTTCATTAATTTTCCCAACCCGGTCCCATACATCATCGTAATAGTTTTCAGGTACATACAAAAATTCCACTCCTCGTGATCTTAGTTCTCTCACTGTTGAAATAATATCATGGGTCAATACTGCAACATGCTGTACTCCGGCTCCTTTATAGAATTCAATGTATTCTTCTATCTGCGATTTCTTTTTTCCGGTTGCCGGTTCGTTAATCGGAAATTTGATATAGCCCGTTCCGTTAGTAACGACCTTACTCATCAATGCAGAATATTCGGTTGAAATGTCTTTATCGTCAAAGGTGATCAGCAGTTTGAAACCCATAACGTCTTCATAGAATTTAACCCATTCATTCATTTTGCCAAGTTCAACATTACCCACACAGTGGTCAACAACCTGCAGTCCTACCGGTTTAACCGGAAAACTGCTTTTGCGTGCCTCAAATCCAGGCATAAAGACTCCCTTGTAATTCTTACGTTCAACAAACTTATGGATGGTTTGGCCGTAAGTCTGTATTGCTGAGATGATCACTTCTCCGTCATGATCTTTCAGTACCTGTGGTTCCATAACGGGTTTGGCACCTCGCTTTACGGTTTCAGCAAAGGACTTCCTGGAATCATCAACCCAAAGTGCCAATACTTTTATTCCATCACCATGACGCAGGTGGTGTTTAGAAATTTCATGATCCGGATCTAATGCAGAGGTCAGTACCAACCGGATTTTGTTTTGCTGAAGAACATAGGAAGCATGATCGCGGACACCCGTTTCAGGGCCGGCATAGGCAACCAGTTCATAACCCCAGGCACTTTGATAATAATAGGCACTCTGACGGGCATTTCCACAATAAAATTCAATATGGTCAGTGCCGTTTATCGGAAGAAAATCCTCCTGAATGCCTGAGGAAGATTTACTTTTTGTTGAAGCAGTGTTTTGCATAGTATGAAAATTGTGAATGCAAATTTATTTAATTTGAAAGAGATGGTTTGTAATGTAACTTTAGTCAACCCCGTTAACTTGTTGAATCAATTCCCAGTTTGTCTGATCATTAAAAAAGGAATCCAGGAATTTTTCCCAGTTTAACAATTCTTCGGGAGCCGCAGGGTCAGTGTTCACAATTCGTTTATACTGATTATGGAGATTTACTTCTGTAATTGCCGAAGGAAAATCAGCTACCCGTGGTTCAGTATAATTGTCTTTGAATTCATAGACATTATGCTGATTAATATAGTCCTTAATTGATTTTACATCTTCAGTTGTTAAGCGGGTGCTGAACCAACCGGTGTTTTTTACATGACGAATTCCGTGCATAATTACATACCCGCTCTGGTAAATTGAAATTTTGTAAACCGGGCAGATTCCAAAGCATGGAGTTCGCTCGATGGAAGCTAGTAAAACAGAATCTGTATGATTTGGTCCAGTTTGGTCAGAGGATGGTTTGGTTGATTTACAGGTTAGTGTAAATGAAAGAACAACCATTGCCGGCAGGAATCTTCTCAGGAAACTGAATACCGGATTCATTTCTTTTTCGGAACTTGATAACCTCGCTCTTTTGCCATCTTTTCCAGCCTTTCCTGGAATGCCGATTTCTTTACAGGTTTCTTTTTATTCTCTTGTATTTTCTTGTGAATTTCTTCTTCGTTAACAAAAGCTTTAAACATAAATTGCTGACCCAGCCCAAACAAGTTACTCAGCAAGTAATAGTAGCTTAGACCGGCAGAATAATTATTAAAGACACCCAGCAGCATTACCGGCATGATATACATTGCAATTTTCATTTGCGGATTAGTAGCGGCAGTCATCTGCATATTGATAGAAGAATAAAGCAAAATGGAAACTGTCATTAATAAGGTAAAGAGGCTGACATGATTCCCGTAAAAAGGAATGGTGAAAGGAAGATTCAAAATAGAATCATACGTTGATAAGTCCTTAGCCCACAAAAAACTTTCCTGCCTCAACTCAATTGATGTCGGGAAAAAACTAAACATAGCGAACAGGATCGGAACCTGAAGTAAAGCAGGGATACAACCTCCAAGCGGATTCACTCCTGCCTTGCGGTATAATGCCATTAATGCCTGTTGTTTTTTTACAGCGTCTTCTTTGTACTTTTCATTAAGCTCACTCACTTCCGGCTGAAGTACTCTCATTTTGGCCGTTGCCATAAATGACTTATAGGTAAGTGGTAACAGAATAATACGAATCAGAATTGTGAGAATCAGGATAATAATTCCAAAGTTCAGGTTGAAACTGTTCAGCCAGTTAAATACCGGAATGACCAGCCATTTGCTTACAAATCCGAAGAAACCCAGGCTGATAAGCTGTTCCATATTCAGATTAAGTTTCTTCAGTGTCTGGTAGTGATTAGGTCCGAAATAAAACTGGTAAGTAGTAGCTTCCTCAGAATGATGATTAAAAGGAACTGAAAAATCAACAGCGCAGGATTTAATAACTTCTCCTTCGCCACTCTCTGATATTGAGATGGAGGTTGGCTTCTCAAATTCGCCTGCTGCAATGATGGCACATGTAAAAAAGTGTTGCTTAAAAGCAACCCATTTCAAACGGGTTGAAATATTTGTTTTCTCATCTTTAGAAAAGGACATGGACTCCACTTCCTTATCAGCACTGAACATATAATAAGGAGCAGCATTCATCCGCTCAGATTTCATGTCCTTTTCGGTCTGGAGCATGTAGTAATTCCAGCCAAGCTCAAGATAAGATGTGTTTGGAGCCACCAACTTATTGAGACTATGAAACTGAACTTCAAAGTCAAATAAATAGGAATCAGGTTTAATGGAGTAGTGATAGGTTATACTGCGGTTCTCACCAGCATCTAGTTTCAGTACGACTGAATCAGCTGATACATATTCCCGGCTGAAATAAAGCTGAGAAGTTGAGACAGAGCGATTCTGTGAAAAGAAATTAAATCCGAAAGATCCGGTATCACTTTTAATCAGCATCAGCGGCTTGCCATCATACGTTTTATACTTTTTAAGTTCGACTGAGGAAATCTTTCCACCCAGGCTGGAAAGTGAGACTCTAATTAAATCATTCTCAAGCGAGAATTCTTCCCGATTACCGGTTCTGGCAGGTGAAAAAGCAAAAGTATCATTAACCGGGGTGGAGTCCGAAACAAGCGCAGCAATCGAGTCACCTGTAATAGGAGTTGAATCCGCAATTGCAGCAGGCATAAGGGAGTCGCTTGTGGCTGGTAACTGACTTGCTTCGATTGAATCCTGAAATTTCTGCCGCTGTTCAAGCTCTTCTTTTGATGGCTTATTGAGAATCCCGAAAACCATAATTACAGCAGCAATTAAGATCAGACCGACAACCGAATTTCTATCCATTACAAGGAGTGATTGTTTAAAAGAGGGGCAAAGATAAAAAAGCATGACAGGCTTGTACAGGGAAAGGATATTTATTGCAGCAATTGACTTTTCCCTGTTATATGGCGGTTAAAGCACTTAATAAGCATGTTGAAAAACAAGCTTGATTTTGGTTGTCGGTCTTGTCTTTATAACCTACCTTCGTATTTTCGCAACGGAATGAATCACCTTATGACAAGCACCGCACACCCGGCTAAGAAAACTGTCAGTATCGTCAGTGAACCCCAGAGTATTAATATCATTGAGAAGCTGATTGAGGAGATCAGAGATGAGCATAAAATCCATGAAGAAGCTTTTGGGAATATTCTGGTATCTGTAACAGAAGCAGTTAATAATGCAATTCAGCATGGGAATAAGAACGATCCTTCAAAAAAGGTGATTGTTACTTATGAAATTGAAGGAGACACGCTGATTTTCTCAGTTACTGATGAAGGCACCGGCTTCGATTATTATAATCTTCCGGATCCAACTTCCCCTGAAAACCTTGAAAAACCAACAGGCCGAGGTGTCTTTCTCATGAAACACCTTTCAGACCAGGTTATATTTTCAGAAAATGGTAAAACGGTAGAATTGTATTTCAGAACAAGTGTTCATTAACCAAACTGTAGTTAACGGTTTGTTTTATATTAACAGGTCTTTAATCCGGTTCTTTGAATAACCCCATCTGGTTATAACTGCTGTACATTTTTTGAATAAATACTTTTCCGTAATTAAGCTCATCTTTTCCGCATCCTGCTGTTAGTATATTAGATTGTAGGTAGTTATCAAAGATATAATAGCAGGAGTTATTCAGAAAGCCAAATCCGTTATTAAAAACATAAACGGCAAACGGATTAACAGGCTGGCCACATATGTTTTTACTGAAAATAAAATCGGATGATGAGGAATTAAGCTGTGCCAACAAGGTTGCTGGAATATCTGTCTGGCTTGCTGTTTCTGAGATGACCGTGTCTTTTGCAACAGCACCGCCAATCCATAACATAGGAATTCTGAATGATTCTTTAGTATTATAGCCTTTGTTGCCTGGCAATCTGTGCCCGTGATCAGCAGTAATAATAATCAGCGTATTCTTCCACCAGTGTGTTTGCCTGGCTTTTGAGATAAAAGTTCCCAGATGGCTATCCGTATAATAGCAAGCATTAAGGAATAAGGAATCTTCGTCATCAGAGCCAAATATTTTTTTCATAGGAACATCGAATGGGTCATGGCTACTTAGAGTCAAAACAGTTTTAAAAAAAAGTGAGTTTGCTTCATTTAATTCATCAAATAGCTTGAGAAACAGAAACTGATCATGGGCACCCCACTTGGATGTTTTCTGGGATAATGGAAAATTCTTATCGCAGGTAATCTGTTTGAATCCGCCATTAATCAGATAAGAGTAGTAATTGGCAAAATTGATATCCCCGGCATAGATAAAGGAACAATAGTAGCCTGTTTCAGATAAATGCCTGCTGAGAAAGGGTAGTTTTTGGGTTTTTTCAGGAGACTTAATAATGGTACTCCGTGGTTGAGCTGGAAATCCGCTTAGAATAGCAACCAGGCCTTTGTCTGTCCGGTCACCGCTGGCATAAAAATTTGTAAATAATACTCCTTCACTGCAAAGTTGATTGAGGTTCGGAGTAATTCCTTTAACACCTCCTAAGGGTTCAATAATATCGGCTGAAAAACTTTCAAGGATAATTAGCAAAATATTAGGCTTAGCCGTATTTAATAACCGGATGGTAGAGTGCTGCTTAGGAAACAATTCATTAAAAAAGAGCTCTGTTTGCTTTTCAGGTAGAAAATCTTCAGGATAAATAATGCTGTTTTTAGTCAGAAGACTAGACAAAAAGTTCCAGACAACATTTATCCCGGCATGGTTTACGAATACCTTATTTGGATGAAAATAAACCATACTTGGATTCATAGTTGAGGTTCCAAGGCTTCCCCTGACAGGCAAAATCATAAGTGCTGAAATAAGTAGCATCACAACTGCAGTTACCGGTTTTGATTTTGTAACCTTTTTGAAGTTCAGTGCAATCAGCCTGAAGTAACAGAAGAGAGAAATTCCACTTAAAAGCAATCCGACAGTAACTGCTTTTAAGGCCATAGCGAGCGAAATCATACTTAATGCTTCCTTACCGATATAAAAAAGAGGAGTCGTATTAAGCCTGAATCCCCAATAGTGATAAAGTTGAAGGTCTGTAAGAATAATTATTACAGACAAAAAAATCATTATTACAGTCAGAATGTTGATTAAAAATCCGGGTAAGCGGATTCCGGTAAAAACAGAAACAGCCAATAATAATCCGTTAATCATCATCATGTATCCGGATAAACTTGCATCCATTCTTAGTCCGTACATCAGCGACTTAAGTCCATCTCCAGCTGTCATTTCAGGACACATCGTGTGATTCCATACCAAAAATAAAGTACGGGAGACACTAAAGAAGAGCATCCAGAAAATAAAAAGACTGAAGAAAATTTTTAGTCTCACAAATATTCCAGAAACAGGCAAAGTTATTTCAAATGCCTGTTAATAGCAGCTTGCCTTGATTCAGAATGGTACTTTTGCATAAAATAGAAAAGATGAAACTTAGCATTATCAGAGAGGAAAAGATTCCGAACGACAAGAGAGTTTGCTTTACACCTCAACAATGTAAAATGCTGATGGAGCAATATCCAGACCTTCAAATAACTGTTCAGCCTTCTCCCTTTCGGGCATTTACAGATTCAGAATACGAAGCAGCTGGAATAGAACTAAAGGAAGATTTATCAGATAGTGACCTTCTGATGGGAGTAAAGGAAGTGCCGGTGAAATATCTGCTTGAAGGCAAACGCTATATGTTCTTTTCACATACGATTAAAAAGCAACCTCACAATAAAATTCTGATTCAGGAAGTATTGAAGAAAAAAGTGACATTGATAGATTATGAATGCCTGACTGATAAAGAGGGTAATCGGATTATCGGGTTCGGAAGATATGCTGGAATAGTAGGTGCTTATAACGGTATTATGGGGTATGGCCTGAAATACAATTTATTTGATCTGAAGCCGGCACATCAGTGTCATGATAAAGCAGAATTGTTTGCAGAGCTTACGAAAGCCACACTTCCAAATATTAAAATTGTTGTTACCGGAGGAGGAAGAGTTGCCAATGGTGCGTGCGAAACTCTGGGTTCAATTGATATCAGAAAGGTGACAGTTTATGAATTACTGAATTATTATTTTCGTGAACCGGTCTATGCTCAGATTCATTCTCATGATTATTACAAAGCAAAAGATGATGCTCCATTCAGCACATACGACTTTCATAACCATCCGGAGCATTTCAGATGTACATTCAGTGATGATCAGTCGTTTGCTTCAGTGACGGACTTGCTGCTGCATTGTACTTTCTGGGATCCCCGGGCTGACATTCTGTTTTCTAAAGCACGAATGCGTGATCCGGATTTCAGAATCAGTGTGATTGCTGATATCACCTGTGATATCAATGGCAGTATTCCTTCAACCATCAGAGCGTCAACAATTGCAGATAAATATTACGGGTATGACCCATTAACTGAAAGTGAAACCGGAGCATTTGAAAAGAATGCAATTACTGTGATGGCCGTTGATAACCTTCCGTGTGAATTACCGCGTGATGCTTCTGAAGGATTTGGCAGGCATCTGATGGAACGGGTAATGCCTTCCTTGATGAATAACGATAAGGATGGGATTATTGATCGGGCTACTATTGCTTCAGTCGGTCAGTTAACTTCCCATTTTGAATATTTGAAAGATTATGCTTTCGAGCCAGTTAAGTGAGTAACCTGTAATCCGGATTGAAAGTCATGATTCCGCTTCAATCTTTATTATTAATTGAAGTTACTGAGTGTATTGAGAAATATACAGGTCGTAAAACGGAAGTGACTGCTGTTAAGCGGGTAGGAGGCGGAAGCATTAATGATACCTGGCAATTAAAAACAACATCAGGTAATTTCTTTTTGAAACTTAACGATGCTGTAAGCTATCCGGGTATGTTTGAACTTGAATCAAAAGGCCTAAAACAGTTAATGGAAACTGAAGCTATTGAAATTCCTGCTGTTATTGGATGCGGAATTGCAGGCAATCAATCGTATCTCCTATTGCAATGGATAGAAAGCACCAAACGAAGATCAGATTTTTATGAAGACTTCGGAAACAGGCTAGCAGCATTGCACCGGATATCGAACGTGCAGTTTGGGCTGGATTATGATAATTATATCGGTTCACTGAAGCAGCAAAACAAGTGGCATGATACGTTTATTGAGTTTTTTATCATTCAACGGCTGGAAGCCATGTTAAAACCGGCAATTGACAACCAGCGCCTGCCGGTTATGGCTCATAAACCATTTGAAAAGCTTTATTCGGTATTGGCCGAAATTATTCCTTCAGAGCGGCCGGCATTGCTGCATGGTGATTTGTGGAGTGGCAATTATATGACCGGTTCAACGGGAAGTGTATGTGTTTTTGATCCGGCTATTTATTTTGGTCACAGGGAAGCCGACCTGGCAATGACGCTTTTGTTTGGCGGGTTTAACTCTGCTTTTTATGAATATTATCATGCTGTATTTCCATTGGAGAAAGGATGGAGGGAAAGAACAGATATATTAAATCTCTATCCGCTTCTGGTTCATACTCGCTTATTTGGTGGCGGCTATGCTGAACAGGTATTACAAATTGTCAGAAAATTTAACTAAAAAGATTCCTGTATTAGAGTTTAATCATATTAACCGGATCCTGATAATCTTTACGGAGCGGATAGCCATTCCAGTCATCTGTTAGAAGCAATCTTCTTAAATCAGGATGGTTTGTGAATTTGACTCCAAACAAATCAAAAACTTCACGTTCATGGAATTCTGCAGTTCTCCAGATATGACTCACTGTATGGATTACCGGGTTTTCGCGATTTAATTGAGATTTGACGACCAGTATATGACGTGAAAAAGTGGAGGTAAAATGGTACACCATGGTTAAATGAGTTTTCCAGTCAACACAGGTCAGGCAGAATAGATAGTCGAAATTCAGTTCTCTATCATTCTGCAGAAATTCAGCAAACGGAAGAAACGAGACCGATTCAATATAGGTCTGAAGCCATTGTGATGTCTCATCAAATGTAACAGAGGGATATAGGTTACTGATCTTATTTTTTATTTCTTCATTTGTCATAAATCCTTGTTTTCCGGTTTCCAGAACCGATCAATGATAATTTTTTTCCGTTTTCCGCCTTCTTTAATTTTCTTTTGAAGGGTTATTAAGGCATGAAGCAATGCTTCGGGACGGGGCGGGCACCCGGCAATATAGACGTCAACAGGAATAATATGGTCAGCTCCTTTTACAACCGAATATGTATTGTAAAAGAAAGGGCCTCCGCTTGTTGCGCAAGCACCCATTGCAATAACATATTTTGGTTCGGGCATCTGATCATAGAGCCGTTTAAGCACCGGTGCCATCTTATTCACAATCGTACCGGCTATGATTATTACATCCGATTGCCGGGGGGTTGCCCGTGCAACTTCAAAACCAAACCGACTCCAGTCATATTTAGCAGAAGCTGTGCTCATCATTTCAATGGCACAGCAACTGGTTCCAAATACAAGTGGCCAAAGTGAATTCGCACGTGCCCAACTGATGACATCATCAATGCGGCTGACCAGAATTCCACCTCCCGATGTTGGATGAACTTCTCCCGGAAACGGCTCAGGCTTATTTTTTTCCTCACTCATGATTACATCCAGCGTAATGCTCCTTTTTTGTGAGCATATAAGAATCCAAGAAAAAGAATGGTTAGAAAAACAGTTACTTCTACAAGAGCAATCCATCCCATATTTTTTGCAACTACCGCCCAGGGATACAGAAATACCAATTCAACATCAAAAACCAAGAAAACCAGAGCAAACAAATAATATCCGACACTGAACTGAACCCATGACTGACCCTGAGTAGGAACTCCGCATTCGTAGGCTTCACCTTTAACTTTTGAAGGTTTACTTTTTACCAATAATTTTCCAACCAGAATTCCGCCTGCTGAAAATAATACAGCACTGATAATTAATATGATTACAGAGGTTGCACCCATTGTTATTTTGTACTTGCAAACTTAAAAGAAACAAATGACACTTCTACTGCTATCATAAACTTCTAAAAACCATATTTTTTATTTTTTCGTGAGAAATCATCAATTGTAAATAACGGATTATGAATATAGCTTGACATTTCAATTCTGCTATACAAACCTTTATCATCATAAACTATCTGAACCAGCGGGAGAAACGTTCGTTTATCAATATAAAAGACTATCTTCTTCCCAAAAACAGAAGGTACTCTTATAATCTGACCGGGTTTAACATCATCAAAGTTCTTAATTCTGCGATTATGCTCAAGGATCATATAGTCATTTACCAGAAGTTTTTTAGCAATACTGACCAGGTTTTCTCCCTGCTGAACTGTATAATCAGTCCAGTGAAAGTTGTCCGATTGAATTACTAACTGATAATAGCTTTGGCCTTTCCAGATGATTTCAGACTCAGATTCGAGGTAATCTGAAAAGGAGTTTCCAAATTTTTGCTTATAACCGCTACACACCCTGTATACAAAATCGAAACCAATATGAAGCAGTGTGTATTGATGATTTTTTCTCAGAAGCTGATGATATGGACTCAGGCTTAAGGATGGAATCAGCCGCATATTGGGATTGATGAGTGCTTTGTTATTGTTCTCACCGGTAATTATCAATGCCTCTGCCCCCGGATTGGGAGTAACACTGTAAACATAAACTTTAAAGGGTTTGGCATTTAATTTCACAACAAACTGATCGTGCTTCATTTCACCCCTGATCCGTTCATTAATATCCAGGACAAAACTGGCAGTCCGTACTTCTTTCATTGCTGCCAGCATCTTATCAAAAAGTTCATCAGCAGACAGTGTTTGAGCTGCAACAGGACAGGTAATGAAAATCAAAGAAATAAACAGAGGCCTGATACTATTGACCAAATTCATCCACATATTCTAAAACGGTGCGGAAAATAACAGTTTTTCCTTTATAAAGTTTTTCGCTTTGTTGACGTAAACCTTCCGAGAAAAAGTTAATGTATCGTTCATAAGCAGAAAGATGTTTACACGTATATTGTATTGAGTAGGTAAAGCCGTCATCATCCGGTTCGCTGATGAGTCTCATTAACCGGTAGCCGGTAAAACAACCGGTTTCTAAGACAGCCGGAATATGATGTTGTTGCAACCATTCAAGCCAGTGACTATGTATGTCATGGTCAACTTTCACTGTTACATTATAAAGGATCTTTGCCATTTCTCAGTTAACATCACCCCGTAAAGTTCTGAACCGTCTGCGGGCATCACTTGCCAGCAGGCTGCCCGGATATTTGATAAGCAGAGTTTCATAAGCCACCATTGCTTTTTCTTTATTATGAAGTTTGTTTTCATATAAGAGACCAAGCTGATACAAAGCATCATCTGCTAGAATATCATTTCCATACCACAGTACAACCTGATTGAAGTAATAAGCTGCTGTGTCGAATTGGTTCAGCTGAATAAAAATTCTGGCTTTCAGGAACCAGGCCTCATCTGTCAGTGAATGGTTTGCAAAACGGTTCAGCAATAAATCAAGAGTATCTAATGCCTGGCGGTAATTGTTTTGAAAGGTTAGTAAGTCGGCTTTTGAATACAGCATTAAAGGCCCGGTAATCGAATCAAGACCTGTATTATCAATGATTAAAAGTGAAAGTGAGAGGGCATCATTCGCAATCAGCTGTGAAGTTGCTGCTTTCAATACATTCAGTTGTGCGGCAGCCCATTCAAATTCACCCATGTAGTAAGATAAGCGGGCATTCCTGAATTTTGCTTCTCTCCCGATCGCTTCCTGTTTAAAATCTTTATCAACCTGGCCATAAAGCAATGCTGCCTCCCAAACCTCTCCTTTGAATATATAGATATCTCCCAACTCTAATTTACATTGTGCTTTAAATAAGGGAGAGATACCGGGCATATCAATTAACTCTGTCAGAATGGAAACTGCACTGTCAACCTGATTCATATAAAATGCTTTCAGGTGGGCATAGCTGAAGAGTAGTGATGCAGTAGTTAAATTTCTTCCAAGCTGATTTAATACAATAACATGTTCGTTATTCAAAGTGGCAAGCTCTTCTGCTGAAGGTAAGCCCTGTGACGTAAGTCGTTTGGTTGAAGCATTAACCAATTCAATTCGAGCAGTATTATAATATGAATTTTTCTCACCTTTCTCAATAACAGCACGAAAACACTTTTCTGCAGTCTCGTATTTTTCATTAGCAACACACATTCTACCAAGTGACAAAATTCTTGCTCCTCCCTCATCCAGTCTTTTATCTATTGCTTTTGCCTGAATCAGTGCAGATTCAAAATCTTTCTCCTGAATAAAGAGCCAGTAAATCATATCTCCGTAAACAATTGGACTGGAGGGCTTCTGGATTCTTCTAAGTAATTCAGTCCTGAGTTCACTACTGACAGCTCCGCTTGCATCGTTTACAATTTTATTCTGCATGATTGCCTGAACATTGGAATAGTATTGCTCGTTTACCATTAATAAATTAAGGTATTCTTCAATCATTGCCTGTAGTTTACCGTCTCGGGCATACATTTCTGCCAGTTCGAATCCGAATGGATAGGTGGGATTTAGTTTGCGGGCTGTTTGATAGGTTTCAATTGCTTTCCCAGTAAGCCCGGCTTCGGCAAAAGCATAACCCAGCCGGATTGCAGAACCTACATCCTGAGTGAGTAAACGAATGGCTTTCTCGTATTGCTGATTAGCTTTGTCATTCTCATTTTGAGCAGCATATAGCTTTCCAAGGTCAATGTATAAAGCCAACTCATTTGGCAGTTTTTTCATTTGTTTTTTGACCAGTTTCTCAGCTTCCTTGAAATCCTGCAGCAGGGTGAGGCATTTCAAATACCCGGGGTAGCTTGCAAAGGGATCATAATTATAATGCCTGGCATAGTACACAACTGCTTTTTCATATTCGCCAGTAGAATAGTATTGGTTTGCCAGTTCCAGGTTGTTTTGGGCCTGGGCAGAAATTTTATGAATTGAAAGTAAGGCTATCAGAACAGTAGCTGCAAATGTGATTGCTATCTTGAAAGACATACTTGCAAAGAAATGAATTGGTCCATGGAGATATTATGAGTACTTAAACGGCAACAGGTAAGAATATTTTCTGAAAAGCTGAATTCTTTTTCAGAAATGAGGACTGAATTTAATCAACTCCGTATTGACTGATTAAAAAAATCAAAGCTGCCATGGTTGCTGAGCCTAATGCCAGTTCACGTGAATTGACTTTGTCAAAAGTGTCATTGGCAGAATGATGGTAATCAAAATAACGTTGTGAATCCGGATGGAATCCGATAAGCAGAGTCCCAAGATCCTCCAGATGGCGGATATCTTCACCTCCGTATCCGGGTTTCCAGTAGTCTGTCATATAAGGAGTAAACAGTTCTTTGTATTTCATAACAGCAGCCACTTTGGCCGAATCACCTTTAAACCCGAATCCCCGCGGAACATGCCCACCGGCATCGGATTCAATGGCTGCAATTATTTTCTCATTTTTCAGCTTTGCAACTTCTGCAAATTTTTTACCACCCCGGCTTCCATTTTCCTCGTTCATAAACATCACCGCTCTTACGGTTCTTTTTAGCGGAATACCCAGTGATTTGAGAACATATAATGCTTCTATTGCCTGAACACAGCCTGCACCATCATCATGTGCACCCTGGCCTACATCCCATGAATCTAAATGCCCTCCGACAACTATGATTTCATCGGGTTTCTCAGTGCCTTTCAACTCACCTATGACATTATAGGATTTTGCATCCGGATGGGTCTTTGTCTGGAACTGAAAAAGAAACTCAAGGTTGGGATTACCTCTTCTTAAACGGCTTAAGGTCTCTGCACCTTTGCTACTGATAGCACAAGACGGTATCTTTTTAATTGTATCCGAATAACCCATTGTACCTGTATGCGGGATATCATCGAGAGCTGTTGTTACAGATCGTACCACAGCACCAATAGCACCATAACCGGCTGCACGGATAGCACCTGCCCATCGATATCTGACTGCTTCACCATAAGCTTCAAAGGTGTTTATCTTGGTCTGATCCATCGGAGTATTATAAAAAACAATTTTTCCGTTAACCTGACCGAGATCTGCAAGTTTGTCGAGTTCTTCAAAGTTTTTTACTTCGACAATTTTTCCTCTGATTCCATTTGGCGGAGTTGAAATGCTGCCTCCAAGAGCCAGAACCGGAACTTCTATTTTATTATTGCCTGAGATGATCCAGGCTTGTTCTTCAGCTCCCCTGACCCATACCGGAACCATGCACTCTTGTTTGTAAACATCAAAACTCAATGAGTTCATGAGGCTATCAGCCCAGTTAACTGCCTGCTCTGCCTGTTGGGAGCCACTTAACCTGTGACCAATATTAAGGCATAGTTGCCCGAGCCATTGAGAAGACTTTTGTTCAGCTAATGTAGTGTTATATATTCGTCTTATAGCGATTGAGTCAAGTGACTGGGACTTAGTATGAATAGCAATACCAAAAACTAATGAAATGATAAGAATAAGTTTTCGCATGTCAGATTTTTAAGACTGACAAAGTAAAACAATCTGTAGTAAGTCCGGGAACAGGCTTTTTAATGGTCAGATAAATGCGAGAAACGGTTATCAGTGCCTAAGAATTTATCCCGTAAAACCGAAATTCGTGCAACAACATAGGTGTTCATGGTTAGCATTGCAGTTAATATTGAAATGACAATAAAATAATTTATAGAAACAAACCGCATCTGTTGTTGTAAGAAAATTAATGACAGATTAAAAACCAGGATTATAAAGGTGATTCCGCTATGTCCGAAATTCTGTCTGCCAATCATGTGATGAAGGTGATTTCGGTCAGGCTTAAGAGGTGATTGGCCGGTAACAAGTCTGATGGTAACAACTCTGATCAGATCATAAACCGGGATGAATAAAATGGCAAATACAAAAGCCATAATTGAAGATTCATTGTCAGGATGCTGAACCACACCCTGATTAATGACCTGGATACCAGAAACAATTAATAAAAATCCGACAAACAGGGAACCTGTGTCTCCCATAAAGATACGTGCCGGGTACCGGTTAAAATATAAAAACCCAAGTAAAGCCCCGCAAAGGCAGAATGACAATAAAGCCATTTCTCCTTGTCCTGATTTAAAAAACAGGATACCAAAAATGAGTGAACTTACTGATCCAATGGAGCCTGCAAGTCCGTCAACTCCGTCAATAAAATTAAAGGCATTGATAAAAAGGACAATGATAATCGTGGTAATTGCAGTAGCATAAGGTTCTGCCAGGATATGAATTCCAAACAACCCATGAAGATTATGCAATACCATTCCGTTAAGACAAACAATAAAGGCTGCGATTAACTGCATAAAAAATTTTTTTGACGGAGTCAGATTTAACAGGTCATCAAAAAATCCGGTAAAAAACATGATGAAAGTACTGGCCATGATGAAACGGGTTTGTGTAAAATCAGCTACTCCTCCCAGTATAAAAAACGGAATGACCAGAGCAGCCAGAATCCCGATCCCTCCCATATTGGGAGTAGAAAAAATATGGTGCTTTCTTTCGTCTGGTTTCTCAAAAAGATGCCATTTTGTTCCGGATTTGATCCATAGCCTCGTAATCAGAATTGCGATGAACAGGGATGAAATAAAGGGAAGCAGAATTACTATTATATCTTTCATTGTTGTTATCTGAAAATATTGATTTCTACCCTGCGGTTTCGGGCTTTTCCATAATCCGTGCTGTTATCCATTAATGGCATGGTTTCACCGTAATACACAGTTTTAATTCTCTTTTCATTGATTCCTTGACCGATAAGATAGCGTCTGACTGTATTAACCCGTGCTTCTGACAGCCTCATGTTATGGAGCGCATCGCCTTCACTGTCGGTATGTCCTGAAAGGATTATTGAACTTGCAGGATATTGATACATGACATCAATGGCATGCTCAATAATGTCATAAATATCAGGAGTGCGAACAATGGCTTTCCCGGTTTCAAATTCGATATTCCTGAACTGCTTAATAATTTTTGATTTATCCAGTGTAGGCACTTTAATCGGACAACCATAATTTTCTGCCGGGCCTGCTTCAAAGGGACATTTATCTTTCATGTCAATTAGACTATCACCATCAGAATCAGGACATCCGCGGGTTGCTTCCGGTCCTTTGATAAACGGACAGTCATCTTGGTCATCAGCGATACCATCACCATCTGTATCAACTGCCTGTTTGGGTTTTGTACTGGAAGTTGTATGATGCTCAGGGTGACTGGTATTTAATTGGTCATTAGCCTGTGAAACCGGATTATTTGTTACAACTTCGGGCTGTTGAGTTTTCGTAGCTGCCGGTACTGAAGTATTGATTTCTTTTTCGGTTCTTAACTCAGGTTTTGCAGTCACAATAACAGATGTTGGTTCTATCTTAGGTACAGGTTGGTGAATTTGTGCTACTTGCTGATTTGTTCTCAGTGCTATCTGCATCGGATGTGAAGGATTGGAAAGCAGTTTCATGTTGTGCTGCAGATCTGCTTTTACAACCTTTTCAGGTTTGACCGTTTTATTCGTCTTTCTGGTTTTTGGCTGTTCTTCAGCTTTATAGATTTTCCGTTTTGGAATATAACTTAAGGTAATCTCAAATCCCCCTTTACCACCGGTTGCCCTTTTCAGTGAAGAATAATTAACATCATAACTGGTTCCAATAAAAAGCTGGCTGATTTGGTAACCTGCATAAGCGATTACTGCATCATTGTTTCTCAACATCAGCCCGAACTGGAGCTTGTTCAGATTCGGAAGCAAATAATTCAACAGGGCTCCGGTAAATACTTCGTGGTGATGATCCTGAATCATCACCACCGAAGATGGTTTCAGTTCAGTCTTTTCGTTAAGCATAATCCTCACTCCAAGCTGATAGGTTTGTCTGATAGGTAACGTGTTTTTTTCTGTAATGAATGTTTCTTTCGGCTGGTTGATATGCAGGAAAGAAACTCCGGCATAAGGCTTTAGTTTCAAAGATGGGTTGCTAAACCCCCGCTGATACATAAATCCAAATCCAAGATCAGGCCGGGTTATGGATGTATTTGAAAGAATTTCTCCATTGGGGAGATCTGCATTAAACCCGACATCTTCTATGTACTGGCTGTCAAAAGTTAAATTAGATAGGTTAATGGATTTATTAAACATCCCGGCCTGAATACCAGCTGACAGTTTTGCATATTTACTTACAGGAATGTGATATGCCAGGTTACCGTTAAGGAAAGTTTCATTAAATCCGGCAGATCCGGCTCCGTTATGTAAAGCAGAGAGACCGAATCCAAACCTTCCAACTGCCTTATCGAGCATGAAAGCCTGAGTGGTAAACGGGCTGGAAATACTTGCCCATTGATTTCTATATGCCATTACTGCACGCACATGCTGAATTCCGTTTCCGGTATGAGCAGGGTTGAGATAGAGAGGGAGGTTCTGGTATTGCGAAAAATGCGGATCCTGGCCATTTACACGGGTAAGTGTTAATGGTAAAACAAAGGATATTAGAATTAGAGTCCGCATATTCATGATTTACCTGATTACTGAAATTAATCCTTTATAAGTTTCTGTCTCGTTATTTTTAAAAATTACTTCTATAAGATAAATGTAAGTCCCGATCTGAACCCAATCACCTTTAACCTTGCCATCCCAGTAATTAAGGGGTGCATGGTAAATAACTTCACCCCACTGATTGAAAATTTTCATGTTAACGGTTTCAATATTTGTTCCCCTGACTCGAAAGACATCATTACTTCCATCATTATTTGGAGAAAATGCATTTGGAATAAATACTTCATTCTTCCTGTCAACTGAAATGGTACTGATTAAGGAGTCACGACATCCAAAAGAGTTTACCCCCGATAAGGTAACGGTATAATTACCCGGTGATGTATAAATATGTGTCGGATTGATTTCTGTTGAAGTGTTCTCAGTTGAAGCAGGGTCACCAAAATTCCATTGATAAGAAACGGAATTCAATGATGTATTTATAAAGTTGACTTGTATTCCGGCAGAACTCCCGGAACTGGTTGTGGCAGTAAAAGAAAGCTGAGGAGGTGAAATTACGATTGCATAAACCGGAATCCGGTTTGGATTCATACATCCTTGTGAACTTCTCAGTTCAGCATAAAAGACAGTGGTTTGATTTAACGGCTGAGTAGTGAAATTAACACCGGTTCCGAGCCACGAACCACCTGACTGCTGATTAAACCAGTAATAGGAAACCCCAGGTTGTGAAGTTACTTTTAAAGTGGCGGTTTCTCCTTTACAAATACTGTCATTATGCACAGTGGCTGTTGACGGATACTGATTCAGGCTAACAGAAACAGGAGACGATTGGGCAGTACAGTTTCCGGAAATGGTTACTGTTACTGAAAAGGAACCTGCCGATCTAACAACAATATGCTGAGTTGTATCTCCGGTGCTCCAAAGCCAGGTTATACCGGAAGATGCAGTCAGTATGATACTATCTCCCTGACAAATGCTAATTGGTCCGGCCGGTGATATACTTGCTGATACTGAAGTGAGAATTTTAATACTGATAGTATCTGAAATAATTGTATTTCCCAGGCCGTCAACAGCCGTACAATGGATAAGGTGCGTACCACTGCTAAGGTTAGAAAGCATAATGATATTTGTAGGTGGAGTACCAAGAATCACATTGCCTTCTTTAAAAGTATAGTCGGTAAGTCCTGCCGGATGAGCTGTTATTGTTGCTGGCTGTCCTGAACAAAATGTGTTACCTGGTGAATTGGTTGTGAGGCTTAAGCTTACCGTAGATACCGGAGCAATCTTACGGACAAGATGATTGTAGGAATCTGCCGCAAACAAACTATGTTGAGCCTTAAAATAGGCCAAAGCTGTAATACCGCTATAGGAAGCCTGATTTACGGATCCGTTGAGAAAACCCGGCATTCCATTAATTCCGGAATAGACACTCACCACTCCAGAAGGTGTAATCTTCCTGATGGTAAAATTATTTCCATCCCCTACATAAATGTTGTTGAGTGAGTCAACTTCCACTGTCCAGGGTGCATTAAAGGAAGCAGTAGCTGAACTGCCATTGGAACTGCCGGCATTCCCATTTCCGGCAACTGTAGTGACAACTCCGGCTGTAGTAACTTTTCGGATCAGGTTGTTCCATTCATCAGCCACGATGATATTCCCGCTATTATCCAAACAGATTGAATAAGGATGATCAAACTTGGCTGAGATTCCACTTCCATTTGTATTACCTGGGTTAAAAGCTGCTCCTGCCAGTGTAGCAACCTGGCCGTTCTGAATCTTACGGATCGTATGAGTCATCCGGTCGCATACATAAATAATGCTTCCATCCGGAGTTACCTCAATTCCTGATGGAAAACCAAACTGGGCTGTTGCAGCAGGACCATTTGTATTGCCAAATGAGCCTGAACCGGCAAGGGTTGTAACAACTCCGGCAGGTGATACTTTTCTGATTTTGTAGTTCTTGGTATCAGCAATGTAAAGATTTCCGGATGAATCTGCTGATAAGGCCCACGGTTCATTAAAGGTAGCAGAAGTACCAATTCCATCAGCACTTCCCGGAATTCCTGAACCTGCCAATGTACTGACAGTGCCCGAAGGAGTTATTTTTCGGATCCGGTGATTATACCGGTCTGCCCCCTAGATATTTCCTTGTTTATCAACAGTGAGCCCATGTGGGCTATTGAATTTTGCAGTTGCTGCTGAACCATCATTGAACCCCGATACCCCGGCAATACCGGCATAAGTTGTCACTTGCTGAGCCAAACCTGCAGATCCGGAAACAGCAAATAGCAATGCAAAAAGATAGTTCAGTCTCACTTCAAAAAATTTTGACACAGATGCAGAAAAAGTCTGTGCCGGTTTGATTTGAGGAGTAATACGAAAGGGTTATTAAAAGGGTTACTACAAGCAGTATGACAGAGTTATTCAGCTATCTGCAGGAAGGCATAAAAAAGCCGGACAAGATCCGGCTTCATTTTTTTCAGTTAATTTTTTATTTTAATACAAATCTTACAGGCAGATTATACTGAACCCGAACTGGTTTTCCTCGTTGTTTCCCCGGTTTCCATGAAGGCATATTTCTAACTACCCTGAGCGCTTCTTCATCACAACCCCCTCCGATACCTCGTAACACTTTAGCATCTTTTACCTTCCCGTTCTGGTCAATTTCAAAAGTAACATATACGGTGCCTGTAATTCCGTTTTCACGGGCAATAGCCGGATATTTGATATTATTACTCAGGTAGGCAAGCAGCGCTTTTTCTCCGCCACCGGGGAATTCCGGCATTTCTTCAACAATTGTAAAGATTTCAGGTTCATCCACTACTTCCTCTTTTCTGGTAATTGTTTCAACGGGTACTGTTGTTTCCTCTGTAACATCGACATCCTCAACTTTTGCCTCTTCTTTAATTTCCACATCATCTTTTACAATATTTAGTACCTGAACAACAGGAACCGGAGGTGGAGGCAGTTTTTCTTCCGGTTTGGTAATTGGAATAATTTCTTCAGGGATATCCTCCACTTTTAATTCTCCCAGGCTATAGTTAGTTTTCTCGTAACTTTTCCACTGGAATGCAATCAGAGTAGATACAAGAGCAACTACCAACCCGATTTGAAAATACAAACCTCGTTTCTTTTCAAGATCTGCTGATGCTGATTTTTTGGGTTCCATAATTTTCTTATTTAAACGGTCAACGAAGATAGATGTTTTTTAACGAAGATAGATATTCTTAAATATTAGATGAAATATGAAGACTCCTGTTCCTGCACCGATTGTATCAGCAATGAAATCAATCAAATCGGCATATCTGTCTGCAAATAAGGCGCCTTGTAGGATTTCGAGGGTGAGCCCGTAAATCACACTGATAACAAATGCATACTGTAAAGCATGTATATGCAAAGCAGGAAACTGATGCTGTTTTCGAAATCCGACTGCCAAATTGAAAGCGAGAATGGCAAAGACAATCAAATGGGCAACTTTGTCAAAACTCAGCAGTTCCCAGAATGAAAGGTCAGGTAAGCTGCTTCCCGGTACCAGGGTAAGTGCCATGATAATAAGAGCCCAGCTAATGCCGGTAATATTATACCGGAGAAACATGCTATGCTCAGATAAGTTGCCTGTAATTGTCAGCACTTAGAAGTTCACTTTGTTCGGATGGATTTGAAAGAGTCATTTTAATCATCCAGCCTCTTCCGTAAGGATCCTGATTAACTAGCTCTGGAGCAGTCTCAAGTTCAGGATTCACTTCATTAATTATTCCTGAAAGGGGGATAAAAAGATCGGCAACGGTTTTTACTGCTTCAACACTGCCGAAAACAACGCCTTTTTCAAGCGGTTCATTGAGTTTATCAACTTCAACATAGACAATGTCTCCAAGTTCACTTTGAGCGTGTTCAGTAATTCCGATTAGGGCTGTTGTACCTTCAATTTTTACCCATTCGTGGTCTTTGGTGTAGAGGAGGTCGGATGGAAGATTCATAAATAGCAGGGCTGGAATTTTAAATGGTTTAATTATTTTTTATTGAAATTAGCCTGATGTTTAAGTCGGTAAATTTACATTCCTTTTTATATAATCGGGATTACTGAGCCAAAGTAAAACGAATACTGATTCCAAACTGGGTACTGGTAGTCGGAAAGGAGGTTGAAATGAGCGGATTATTTGAAGTCCGGTCAAAAAAAGCTTTAACATTCATCCGCTCATTGATTGCATAATCAGCAGCTAGTTTATAAGAAATAACATATAATCCGGCAGTTGGTTGGTTAATTCGCTCTTGTAATTTCCTGAGAATAGTGCTGTTTCTGCGAAATGAAAGATCAGCAGTCAGGTTTAGTTCATTATTCAGATTCAGCTTTTTTCCTGCGAACTTCAGCGGGAATTTGGGTTTAAAACGATATCCTGCACCAACGGTTACTTCATTTCCTTTTGTTTCAGTTAGCTGTACTCCGGCATAGGACAAGGAGAGGTTACGGTCTTTCCGGTATTCAACTCTCAATGACATGTTGTTTTTCAGCCGCATATCTATTCCTAAAAGAGGATTGAATTGCTCGGTAATGCTGATTTGCTGAATTTCATATTCAGCGATGAAATTGCCAGATTGATTTCGGGCTGGAGTTCCTTCTTTTTTATAAAGCAAACTGGTTGAATAGCTATTAATATTTAGTGATGAGCGATAGCCATGAGAAAGACTGAAGGACTGGAAGAGTTTTTTAAAAATTCCAACTCTGGACAACCCATCGTAAGTTAGCTTCCAGTTAGGCTTTGGCATTGAGGGGAACAAACTTCTGTCTCCTTTGCCCAGGCTTATTTTATCAGCCGACTGGCCACTGTAAGCAGCTATGAAGGCATAGGTCAGAACTTCCTGGGAAATGCCTGAATAGCCGTCATTGAATCCTGCAGTATCATAGCCGTTTGAATAAGAGTTCAGCTGAGCCAGACGTTGTGAAATAATTTTCCGGTTCAGGTCAAACTGATCAAATATTTCATTTGTATAGTCTTTCCTGTCTTTAGTAAATGCTGTGTTTATGGTTAACCACGAAATACTGAAGTTTCCGGCATCAAGCTGATTAAAAGGACGAAACTCACCATCACTGCCAGTCCGGAAATATTCAGAGTGATTTTTTGAGAATACGCGCGACCAGTTCAGATCAATCTTCAGTCCGTTGAGTGGTTCAAGACTGCTTCTAGCAGTCAGATTTTTTGTAAGGGTATTGGTAAGCTGGTTATTCAATGTAGAATCTCTGGTTATCCAGCCATTTGCAGCAGCACGGAATTTAAAATCAGGATCCTGTTCACCGAATACAAAGCCCAATCCGGGAGCATAAGTGCTTTTCCCGGTTGCATCGGTATAGAAGTTGTTTCCGAATAGTTCAGAGGTACGGGTAAATCCCGGTAATAAGGTACCTTTATTCTCACTATAAGTAATATTAATGTTTTTAATACTTAGAATAAATCTGGCAATACCTCTTTCAAAATCAGAAAATTGTCGTTCTTTTTTTACTTTCGGAATAGTGGGCTTCTTATTAGAAGAAGTATCTGTTGGTACCGGAACCGGTTTCGGTCTTGTACTGGGTGGTGGCTTAGGTCCAAGTAATTTTTTAAACAGCGGAACTTTATTAAAAAGTGTGGTGAAATTGAAGGTTGTATTCAGTTGCCTGCTGTTCGAATTTTCAATGGTGTTACCGATAGCAGGATTTACCCGTGGTTCTCCTGTAAATGGATCGAAAATTAACGGAGAGGCTGTCCAGTGATAACTAAAGCCATAGCGTGCATTCATGTTAATCCAGTCAGTAATTGGAAATTTATTGAGCGGAACATTATAGGATAAATTTCCTTCCTGCCTGTAATCGGTATTCCTTCCTAACTGCCAGAAGTTGCTCCACATTGAGTCTCGTTTTGCTTTGGTATCCAGAGCTCCTTCAGGTTCGTCAATCCGGGCCAGGTTATTGGCATTAAAGTCAAGCTTAAGCGCGCGGGTCAGATCCCAGACCAGAGAATATTGGCGGCCAACAGTAAATTGTTTATCAAAATAAGGAGCCGGAGCATAGTCTGAATTATAAATATCGCGCAGCTTCACTTCCTGGTAATGACGAATCACATCCGTTCTGAAATTAAAGTTGGATGGAAACGGGTTAAAGTTAAAATCTTTGATGGGTCTGGTGTATTTTGATTTTAAGTTTTTTGATTTCTGAAAGGGTTGTATAGTTTTTGGCTGGGTATTATAGTTGTAACCAAGTGATGCTGTGTAATCTTTGGTCAGTTCGTATTCTGTATTTACGTTCCTTCTGAAGGTTTCATTATAACCATAGGAGAGATTGAGGTTTTCAATATCATACGGTCTTGATTTGGTACTGGCACCACCAGTCTTGTTTTTTCTGACATTCGTAAAGTTGATACTCTTTCTACGGGTATAATCCTCTGTAATTTTTTTAAGTTCCTCTCTGGCCTGTTCAGTAGGGAGTGCATTCAGGGCATCCTCCATTTTAATATCATTATTCAGGGGATTGTATTCGGGTCGGGCAATTTCTTTTCCATAGCTGATATACATGGGTACGGAGACTCCGGCTTTGGCAGGAAGCAGTTTACCAAGTTCAAGTGAGGCAGCAACATCATATTGAGATTTATTGTCTTGCTGCCGGTCATTAATTTTACTTTCCAACTGCCCGAATCCGTAGGTACTCTTTGCTCCTGACAGAGTCAGATTTCCAATATCAGCAAGTTTAGCCTGGATTCGTGCATTGGCAGCCCAGCCCCCTTCTTCATTAAAGTCATTCATCCGAAGTTCGTTAAACCAGATTTCAGCACACTTTGGCTGACCGTCATCATCGCTCAGAAAGGGGTTATCAGCAACCGCATAATTTCTGATTCCTAACATTAATGATTTAACATTTCCAAGCGTAGGATTTCCTTTAATTGTAATTCTTTTTTCCCCGTCAAAAACTGAAAACTTTTCTGAATAGGGAATTCCGTTTTTATCCCGTTCTAATTTGGCATTGGTCATCTTATTAATGAGCATATCCATTTCATTGGCAGAGGGCCAGATGTCGGTATCTACAGAAGCGCCCCAACGGGTTACTTTTAAGGGGATTTCATATTCATAATAGTTGTTTGTGAAATCGGAACCTAACCGGATAAAGACTACCAGTTCATTGTCACGTAAGTTATCTGCAGGACTCATGTCTTCCGCATGAACAAACATTTTCAGTCTTTTGTATTTTCGTACATCAAATTGAGTTGTTTTATATACTGCCCGTTCCGATCCATCAGGCATGTTACAGACTCGTACAGAAAGTGCCTGTTCGTTCAACTGCTGCTGAGTGGTACTTCCTAAAGCGATCTCGCGGTTAATACCTGGTGGCAGAACATATGGGATTGGAGTACGCCTTCCGTTTTCTTCAATATTTACAACTGAAACATTAAACTGAAACTGTTCAAGGTCAACAGGAGTCCCTTCCTGCTCAAGCGTAAACGGATACCTGCGCCATTCGCCCCGCAGCAGTTCGAGTTTGGCCATTCGTAACACAATCGGATTAGACCAGTCCTTAAAATACATTCTGATGAAATTCACAGATTTCATATTAGCTCCAAGGCCAATTACCTGATCAGGTTTTTTCACCGGAATCCGAAACTGATACCAGGTTACTGTTCGGGTTGTATTATCCGGAGTAGCAGTTGTTGCCGTGATTTGATCAACAACATATTTCGAAAGCTGGACTGGATTGAGGTCTACTTCGTATTGGTTGTAATTTTCATCCTGTTCAGTCTGATAGTCACGATTGATATCTTCATTATCCGGAATGGTTGTTGCCGAAACAGGATAACCATCGGGAGCATCGGGATTAGAGTTTCCTTCAGTGTTACTATAAAATTTATAACGATCCAGAATTCCCAATTGTTGGTTATCTGCTTCTGAACTTCTGAAATACTTAAAATCGTCTGCACTGGGGTCACTGGTAATTTGTGCAATGATGCCGGGATCAACTCCGGCAGTTGTCAGCCGGCTCAGGTAATTTTGATGGAAGCTGTTTTCTTCCGTACTGTTTAATCCGTCTAGGCCTACATCCTGCGCTTTTCTGGATGCATTTGCATCAGCTGGGTCATTTATAAATGCTTTGGTTATATCATCTGTTTTTGGATATTTACCCCACGATGAATACCCTACTTCCAGATCAGGCTGGTTAGGTGTAGGTAATCCGTTTTCGAAGAATTGCTGACCATCACTTAGAATATCTTCTGAAATTGTACCCATATTAAAATAGAGTTTACCACCGGTGTTGTTGTTGATGTTTTCATTATGAAAAGGATCCATCATCCAGAACTGGATAAACTCGACATTTGAGGCTTCGAAGTCACTGGTTTCAATTCTGCGCATCATACCAGCCCAACGGGTCTCTGGATTATTCAGTTTGCCGGTAACATTCATTCCTGCTGAAACACCAGTTGGCTCAACATCAAAATTATAGGGTCCTCTTTCTTCCGGATAATAGGCAAGGTTTAGTACCGGTAGTTCAACATCTACATTGTTGGGATTCTGCTTATTCGGGAAAATCTCTTTTTCTCGAACTGAACGAACATTGTTATTTGATAAGTCAGCATTTGTAATATTTGGAGGAAGCAGGCTGTTATTATTTCGATAGAAAACGGATGGATCAATTGTGTACCAGGCAAGACGGGAACGGTTAAACCCGTATTTAAGACTGTCTATAAACGGACCTTGTGTTTCAGGAAAAAGAGCCGGTTGTTTCTGAGGAGTACTGGCAAGAAACCAGTTGCCCGGAGTACGCAGGTCAATGGTGCTTTGGCTTCCTTCAAAATCATCAATGTAAGCGTTGCCGGTACTTCCAATAGCACCTGAATGGCCAGGAATAAACTGTGCAAATTCACCACTGAAAGTCAGGTTTGATTGTTCTTTCGTTTCGATCAGGGGGAGCTTGTCAATTAATTTGGTCAGCAGGCGTGAATCCGTCCGGTAGGTTCCATCTAATCCCCAGATTACATTACTGATGGGCTCATCACCAATGTTAACCTTGCGGGTAAAGGGCTGTTCATTCACATGGAGAAATGTGCCTCCGATGGTCAGGTCTTTATTAGCTTCAAAATCGAATCGTGTACCAATAAGAGTTTTCGACTGAATGCTGAATAGAGACTGACTTTCAACCGAAACCTGAATAGGTGTGTTGGATGCTAGCAAACCGGCATTAATGATTTTTACACGTCCCAGATTGTAGTCAACGGTATAATCCTGATTCTCGACTAATGTCTGACCGGCAGCTGTTACAACGACCGATCCGGGCGGGATGTTGATTGCATTCAGTGAGATTTCGCTGCCTGAACTGCTTTGATAACTTCCTGAGATGCTGAATTTGTTTTTTGAAGCAAACTGTTGGGCAATGGTTAATGTAGAGTCATATAACTCCTGATAGGTAAACTTTGTGGCATTAGCAGGGTCATTAAACTGGGCTGCAAGGCTTTTTCCGAAAGGTTCAAGCACCGGGAAAATAATTCTTCCGTTATTGGTATTGATGGTAACTCCTTCTACAAAATCAAATACTCCGTCTCCGTTTCTTGCCGGATCACCATTGGTATTCAGGTTATCAAGATTTAGAAGCTGAATTAATGGAGTTTCACTAATCTTGGGTTCAGCTGGACCTGCCGACAGAAATCGTTTTTTCTTTCCGCCATCTGCATCATCTGCATAATACACATTCAGTCTGAAATTTTCCCGCTGAATCTGATATCCCTGCAATGAATAAATATTTTTCATCATGAGTTTCCAAAGTGGGATCTGCGGGTTAACTGCTTTGCTTCGAATGAGCTTTACAATTAAACTTTTTGTCGGGTCGATTCCTTCGGTTGTGAGTTCTCCCACTCTTAAAACTTCACCGCTGACGGTATATTCAAAAGCAACAGCCAGTTCTTCATCGGGATTGAGGGCTGAATTCAGCGAGAGGTATCCCAACCGGGGGTCAAATGTGTAATCATTTTCTGAGAGTTTAATTGCATTCCGGATAATGACATAATCACGCTGAGATACAAAATTTGTGGGTGGATTATTTAATGAGGTCAATACCGAAGCAGCCTGATTAATATCACGGATTGCATTGTAAGGAGGTAAATTAAGTTTCCGATACAGGTCGTTTGAAAGGCTGTCGGAAGGATAAACAGAACTTCCCTGTCCGATAAAACCATTTGCATAATAATTGTATTCACCCAGGTCCTGAAAAGCTACTATATCGCGATTAGACTCATTTCGTGCACTGCGATTGGTTTTCCAGACTTCCAGTTTAGTAATGGTATAATTCGAATTTATAGTTGGCAGGGTAGAGAGAGCTTTATCATAATTGTTTCTGAAATACTGGGCTAGAAAGAAGTGACGGTTAGCTTCATACTGGTCTGCAAGAACTTCAAATTCGGTAATCTGACCACCACCGGGAGGCACATCCACCGTTGAACGCTGACCCTTTTGTTGAGAAAGCACAGTAGTCACTTTCATTCGTCCAAATTTTAGCTGCGATTTAATTCCAAACAGACTTTGACTTCCCTGAATCAGGGTTCCGGCAAGGGGGAGAGTAACATTTCCGGCTTCCAGTTTTTGAATGATTTCATCTTCTTTGCCAGTGTATTCCAGTTTCATTTTGTTTTCGAAATCAAAACTGGCTTCGGTATTGTAATTCACCTGCAGCTTCATCTTCTCACCGATGTTGCCAATCACACTCATCTGAATTTTCTCCTTAAAGTCGAAAGTGGTAAAGGTTCGCTGTTTAACCGGAATAGCTGGGTTTTCATTGTGCTGAATATTTAACCCGAAAATCAGTTCAGCTGATCCCTGAGGACGAATGTCAATTGTATTTCCGCCAAAAATCCGGTCGAAAACGTCACTGCCAACGTAGATCTTCGGGTTAAATCCCTTTTTTAACAGTTGATCTTCCTCACCGGCTCGCTGTTTCCAGTAGGAGCGGGTCGAGTTCTTGAATTCGTGTTCACGAAACTCATCAAAAGTCAGATAGGACGGATTCCGGTAATACATATCTCCAATCCGTTCCATAATATCATATTGTTTCTCTTCCGGATTGAATTCAATGGTCGTATTGATGTTGGACGGGTTGCCCATATACAAAGGGTGATCGGGTAAATATGTTCCGAATGGATCACCCGGGCGATCAGGAAACGGATAGGGCAGGTTGGTCCGTGGAGTATCTTTAGGTACCAAATACAGTCCGGACTGGTTATTACTGGAATGCAGATAGTCATCAGAAAAATCAATATGATTTTTTCCACCCATCATTTTAAGAATTGAAATCGACAGGCCAGCTGCAAGGCTATATTGAAAAAACTTTTTTAACTGCACTGGAATCTGAAAAGTTTATACAACGGGTCTGACTGATTTTTAAGGTTGAAATCCGGTTTTAATAGGGGGGCTAAAATAGCATAAATGGCTAAACTGTTAAGATTAAGTTTTATTGCTTGTTTAACATTTTTTATCTTAATAACTTGTATGGCTGATCCGTAATGTTCAATACCTGAATTCTCCAGGCATTTGAAGCATTTACTTCATCTTTGGCTTTCAAAAGTTACTTTTACCCCCTGTTATCAGTCAATGTTTCGTTTAATAGCTAGAATCATTTTACGAAATCGTTATGCACTGCTTGTGGTCATGGTGCTGTTAACGGCTTTTTTCGGATACCAAGCTTCTCATATCAGCCTGAGTTATGAGTTTGCGAAATCATTACCAACAGATGACCCTGACTACATTGCCTATGAAAAGTTTAAAAAGACTTTTGGAGAAGATGGCAGTGTTATGGTGATTGGTATAAAGGATAGCCAATTTTTTACACCTGACCGCTTTAATGAGTGGTATCGGCTTGGGAAACGGATTAAAGAGATTGATGGTATTGAAGCAGTTATTAGTGTAGCTGCCGTTTATAATATTCACAAAAATGAAGATGCAAAAAAATTTGAAATCCAGCCGCTGGTTAATAAGGAAGTAACCTCTCAGCAGGAATTAGACAGCATTCGATCTGTCATAAATAACCTGCCATTTTACAATGGCTTTATTATAAATAAGGAAACGCAAGCTACCCTGATGGCCGTTACTTTCGATAAGAATAAGCTCAATACCCGAAGTCGGATCGGGATGGTGCAGGAAATTAAAGACCTCGCTTTTCAATACGGGCATGACTTCAAAACTGAAGTTCATATCTCAGGCCTGCCCTATATCCGGACTGTGATTACAGCTAAAGTTGCTTCTGAACTTAAGCTGTTTCTTGTTCTGGCATTATTGGTCTGTGCAGCTATTCTATTTGCTTATTTCAGAAGTTTCAGAGTAGTTATTTTTTCATTGCTGGTTGTCTTAACGGCTGTTATCTGGTCAGTAGGTGTTATCGTTTTGTATGGTTATAAGATTACCATTCTGACGGGTTTAATTCCATCATTGATTATTGTGATTGGAATTCCTAACAGTATTCTGCAACTAAATAAATATCATACTGAATATGCCAGGCACGGGAATAAGATAAAAGCCTTACAACAGATGGTTCAGCGGATAGGATTTACCACGTTCCTGGCTAATTTGTGTACGACCATTGGTTTTGGTGTTTTTTACTTTACTCACAGTACTATTCTCATGGAGTTTGGTTTGGTAGCTGCAACGAATATTATGCTAACCTACCTTATTTCACTAATTCTGATTCCGGTTATTTTCAGTTTTCTGGCAGCTCCTGATGCAAAACATACAGGACATCTTGAAGCAAAAAGGATATCAGCCATTTTAAGTTCTATTGACCGGATTATTCATTCCAAAACCCGCTTGATTTTTGGGACTGTAACAGTTCTGCTGATTATTGCTGCAATTGGAATCTCAAGAATTAAAACGGTAGGATATGTGGTTGATGATTTACCTAAAGAAGACCCGGTATATGTTGACCTGAAGTTTTTTGAACACCATTTTCATGGAGTACTTCCCATGGAAGTTATGATTGATACAAAAGTTAAAGGAGGAGCATTAAAGCACAGGAATCTGCAGAAGCTGAGCAAACTGACAAAACTTTTCCAGTCTTATGATGAGTTTGCAAAACCATTAAGTATAGCTGACGGAATGAAATTCATTAATCAGGCTTACCATGATGGCAATCCGAAATATTATATTTTACCAACCGCAATGGATCTTGGTAACCTCAGTAATTATATAGGCGATTCACGCCAGCGGACTGAAATGTTCCGTTCATTTCTTGACAGCAACCGGCAAGTGACGCGGTTTAGTGCTCAGGTTGCTGACATTGGCTCACAAAAGATGGACGTACTGTTAAATGAACTTCGACCTCGTATTGACTCCATATTTCCACAAAAGGACTTTAACACAGTTTTAACCGGTAACAGCCTGATTTTCCTTAAAAGCAACGGTTTCTTGGTAAAACACCTTATTAAGAGCGTTGCATTAGCTATTTTTCTGATTACAATTGTTATGTTTTCTTTATTTATGTCAACCAGAATGATTGCATTGAGTATTCTCCCAAGCATCATTCCTTTAACAATTACAGCCGGAATAATGGGATTTGCCGGAGTACCGCTAAAGCCATCAACAATTTTGATATTCAGCATTGCGTTTGGAATTTCTGCTGATGGGACCATTTACTTTCTGACCAAGTACCGGCAGGAAATGAAGCAGCGATACATGACAATCTCCAAGGCAGTATCAATTACCATTAAAGAAACAGGCGTAAGTATTGTTTATGCTGCAACCATTCTCTTTTGCGGATTTTTTATTTTCAATGCGTCCGAATTTGGAGGGACAGCAGCCCTAGGAAAACTCCTGTCGGTCACTTTATTGGTTGCCATGTCTTCAAATCTTATTCTCTTACCGGCATTTTTGGTTACCCTTGAGCGCAGAATGACTACGCGTGCTTTCCTGGAAGAACCGCTGGTGCAGTTCATGGATGAAGATGAAGATATTGAATTACAGCAGCTGGATATCAACCAGCAGAATAATCAGAAGAATTCGGGTATCAAAACCCTTTAATCATTAAAGCCATTAAACCAATTACAATCATGAAAGGAATCATTCTGGCAGGAGGCTCTGGAACTAGATTACATCCGCTGACCATTGCCGTAAGTAAACAGCTTATGCCGGTTTATGACAAACCGATGATTTATTACCCGCTGAGTATTTTAATGATGGCTGGAATAAGAGAAATTCTGGTGATTTCAACTCCTCAGGATTTGCCCGGGTTTATTCGTTTACTGGGTGATGGGAGCCAGCTTGGTTGTCATTTTCAGTTTGCTGAGCAACCGATTCCAAACGGACTTGCACAGGCTTTTGTTATTGGTGAGCAGTTTATCGGGAAAGAAAAGGCCGGCCTGATTCTGGGTGATAACATTTTTTATGGAACCGGTATTCAGCTCTTGTTGCAACAAAATATTGATCCTGACGGGGGTGTTGTTTTTGCCTATCATGTTGCTGACCCTGAACGGTATGGTGTTGTAGAATTTGACAAAAACAAAAAAGTAATTTCAATTGAGGAAAAACCCATGAAGCCAAAGTCCAATTATGCCGTTCCCGGACTTTACTTTTATGATAACCGTGTGGTAGAAATTGCTAAAAATCTAAAGCCCAGTGCCCGGGGTGAATATGAAATTACTGATGTAAATAAAGAGTATCTCAAACAGGGAAAGCTGAAAGTGGGAATTCTGGGACGCGGGACTGCCTGGCTTGATACCGGAACTTTTACTTCGCTAATGCAGGCAGCTCAGTTTGTCCAGGTAATTGAGGAAAGACAAGCATTGAAAATCGGATGTATTGAAGAGGTTGCTTACCGGATGGGCTTTATCAATCTTGAACAATTGCATCGGCTTGGAACCGGTTTGGTAAAAAGCGGATACGGAGAATACTTATTAAAAATAACAGAATAAAATATATACTATGCCAAGAAAAAATATACTGGTAACCGGTGGGTTAGGATTTATCGGCAGTAACCTGGCCCGTAAGCTGGCCGAAAAGGAAGATAATTATGTGGTAATTGCAGATAACATGCAGACCGGAAGCTATAAAAATCTTCCTGTATCAAGGTATAATAACATAAAGCATATTAAATCAGACACAAATTTCTTTAAAGATATTTCGAGTATTTTCTATGCTTATAAGATTGATTATGTATTTCATTATGCAGCAATGGTGGGAGTTAAACGAACCCTCGAAAACCCGGTTGCTGTGCTACGCGACCTGGAAGGAATCAGGAACATTCTGATGTTATCAAAAAATACAGCTGTTAAACGGGTTTTCTTTTCATCTTCCTCAGAGGTTTATGGTGAACCTGTTGAGTTTCCTCAGAATGAATATACAACTCCACTGAATTCACGATTGCCGTATGCGATTGTAAAAAATGTTGGTGAAGCCTATTTGCGTTCTTATAAGCAGGAATACGATTTGGATTTTACTATTTTCCGGTTTTTCAACACATACGGACCCAATCAAAGTGAAGATTTCGTAATGTCACGTTTTATAAAAGCAGCAGTAAAAAATGAAAACCTGACTGTTTACGGAGATGGCAGCCAGACCCGAACGTTCTGCTTTGTTGAGGATAATGCAGATGCCTGCCTGAATGCTTTTTATAAAAATAAATTTGTGAATGACGTGGTGAATATCGGAACTGATTTTGAGATTTCAATGCTCAACCTGGCTAAAAAGATTATTAAAATTTCAGGATCAAAATCTAAAATTGTTCATCTCCCTCCCTTAAAGGAAGGTGATATGACCAGGCGTTGTCCGGATGTATCGAATATGAAAAAACTGCTGGGTCGTAAAATGGTTAGCATTGATGATGGCATAAAAATCCTTGTTAAAGAATTCCGAAAAAAACTTTAATGAATTCAATAACTGAACTGCAGCAGCTGATTGAAGGAAAGATTGGTGAGTTGAATCTAGGGGTTTATCCACCGGAACTCTACGATCCGGCTCACTATGTTTTAAATATGGGGGGCAAACGAATGCGGCCACTGCTAATGGTATTAACAACTGAAATGTGTAATGGAAACATTGCACATGCACTGGAACCGGCAATCGGGTTTGAACTGTTTCATAATTTTACTCTGATGCATGACGATATCATGGATAAGGCTCCCCTGAGAAGAGGGAAACCCACTGTCCATGAAAAATGGAATATGCCAACGGCTATACTGGCCGGGGATGCCCTGTTCGTAAAATCGGTTCAGTTTGTCAGAAAATGTGAAAATAACCAGGACAAAATCATGGATGTCTTTCTGAGGAATGCTCTATTGGTGTGTGAAGGCCAGCAGTTAGATATGGATTTTGAATCCGGAATGGATGTTTCAATTCACGATTACCTTGACATGATTAGCCGGAAAACAGCTGCCTTACCGGGTGCCTGCATGCAGGCCGGAGCCCTGGCAGCAGGGGCTGATGATGAAACAGCCATGCTGTTATATGAAACAGGAAAAAATATCGGGATAGCCTTTCAACTGAAAGATGACTTGCTTGATGCTTATGGTGACAGCCATAAGTTTGGTAAACAGCAGGGTGGAGATATTCTGGCAAATAAGAAAACATTTCTCTTCTTGAAATCAATTGAATTACTAAGCGCCCCAGATGCAGATCAATTAAAATCAATATTCAGGCTTCCTTCTGCAGGAACAGCAAAAGTTCAGCAAGTAATCAAGTTATTTGATAAAGCAGGAGTCAAACATGAAACTGAACTACTGATGCAGGAATATTACAGCAAAGCTCTGGATTGCCTTAGGCAAACCGGAATTGATCCGGGACAGACAAAATTTATTGAGAAACTATTTGCTCAGCTCATGCAAAGAGAAACCTGAAATAAATTTGTTGATCTTATTTTCTTCTGATCTGACTGGTCGTAAATGAAATGATGTCTGTCCATTCATCAATTTGTTTTGAAGTTGACTTCCCAGCACCATGTCCGGCACTTTTTTCAATCCGGATTAACTGTGGATTTTTCCCGCCATCCAATGCCTGAAGCATTGCTGCAAATTTGAATGAATGAGCAGGCACAACCCGGTCATCATGATCTGCTGTAGTTATCAATGTTGCCGGATAGTTGATACCCTGGTTGATTTTATGATAAGGTGAGTAGCTTAACAGGTATTTGATCATTTTGCTGTCATCACTTGTTCCATAATCGGATGCCCATGCCCAGCCGATGGTAAATTTCTGATAGCGCAGCATATCCAAAACACCAACACCCGGAAGGGCAACTTGAAATAAGTCAGGCCGCTGAGTCATACAGGCACCTACAAGTAATCCGCCATTTGAACGACCATGAATGGCAATGTACTTATTATCGGTAAACCGGTTTGAAATCAGAAATTCAGCAGCACTGATAAAATCATTAAATACATTTTGTTTATTTTCTTTTGTTCCGGCTTTATGCCACTTTTCACCAAACTCTCCACCACCTCTTAAATTTGGCATTGCATAAATAAATCCACGCTCAAGCAAAACCAATCGCCAAGGTGAAAAATTAGGAGTCAGGCTGATATTGAATCCGCCATAACCGTACAAGAAAACCGGATTCGTACCATTGCGATGAATCCCTTTCTTGTAAACTAAAAACATCGGAACAGATGTCCCGCAATAACTTTTATACCAGACTTGCGAAGTCTCATACTGGTCGAAATCAAAATTCAATTTTGGCCGGTAGAATTCAGTTGACTTTTTACTGGCAATATCATAACGGTAAATTACAGAAGGATAAGTGAAAGAGGAAACTGAGAAAAAGAAAAAATTATCTTCCGGATGTCCAGTAATACTTTCAATCGAAGCCAGAACAGGGGGATGAATAGTATCCTGTTTAATTCCGGATCGGTTAAAAACCACAAGATAGTTTGTGGCATTGTGCATATAGCGGGCAACCAGCATTCTCCCGGTAAGGGTTACACTTTCCAGAACAGATGAAGAATCTTCAGGAATCAGATCTGTTTGGATTTGTGGATTCTCAGGATTGATCCGGATTAATTTCCGATTGGGTGCACCCTCATTGGTCAGAACAAGTAAATCAGTTCCATCATTATCAATCACAGTTCTGTCAAAATCATATCCTGAGAATAACTGAATGTAATTGCTGCCAGGGTCAGTTAGTTTTGTTACAACCAGCTCATTTCCGCTGGTACTGATTGAACTGCTGATTATTAAATACGTTTCGTCATAAGTAACCTGAGCACCAAATATTTTCTGAGGATTCTTTGTGTCTTCATAAATAAGCTTGTCCACATGCTGAGGGGTTCCTGCTTTATGGTAATAAATTTTCTGGAATTCATTTTTCTTTTTAAGCTTATCTCCAAGTGAAGGTTGGTCGTAGCGGCTGTAATAGAACCCGTCTTTATACCAGGCCATGCCTGAGAATTTAACCCAGTGCAGGGTATCATCAAGTACTTTATTTGTACTCATATCGCGTATGATAAAATCATTCCAGTCACTTCCGGCTCTGGATATTCCATAGGAAAAATAACGGCTGTCTTTGTGCATTGCAAGTGAAGTCAGTGAAGTAGTGCCATCCGGTGAAAGAGAATTAGGGTCAATAAATATGACAGATTTAGCTGAGAGCGAAGTCATCAGATTTAAAACATTCTGATTTTGCATTCCTTCATTACTGTAGAAGAAATAATATTTTCCCATCCGGAAGGGTGAACTCTGGCGCGGATAATTCCACAGTTCAGTTAGCCTAGATCTGATTTGCTCCCGGTCGGGTATGGAACGGAGAATGCTTTCAGTAAATGCATTTTCCTGATCGACCCATTTTTTAGTTGCTTCCGAGCGATCGTCTTCAAGCCATCGGTATGGGTCTTCAACCGGTATACCAAAGTAATGATCTGTAATGGTGTCTTTATGCGCTAGCGGATATTGATATTTCTTCTGAATAGTAGCCTGACCGTTGGGTTGCTGAGCGTTAGTTTGCATAGAAATAAATAACAGGAGGAGGATAAAGGTGTTTAGTTTCATTATTTTATTAATTGAATGATTCAAACATAACGAAATTCATGGATCAGGCCGTAATTATTTTTAATAACGGTATTAGAATCAGAAAAGCAGTCTTTCAAGATAATAAAACCATTTACCCTGAAGAAGCCTTGAACCCGGATCAGTTCCGCTCTGGTAGCCTTTAAGTGTGTATTCTGAAATCAGCGGGTAGGTAGCTGAATACAGAAAAACCGGTTTTACTCTTGCAATCAGGTAAAGCAGCCGTGCCATTATTCCACCAAAAAGCAAACCACCTATGGCTCCAATCAGAGGATGAACCCGAATTATCATACAAAGAACAATCCCCCAGATCATCATGACAATTTTAAGCCACTTTCCAATCCGGTGATATATCATGGCATAGTAACTTCTAGGTACCAGAACAGTATGGCTTAAGGTTCTCATCAGCCTTATCTTTTCTCCCCCGGAAGAGGCTTTGTAATACAAAGGATAGCGATATGGCTTGCCGTCTGCCTTATGACCCTTACAGTAAAAACACATATTATCTCTTACCCGAATTTTCAGTTCATCAGTGAAGTAGGTTTTATTATCAATACGGATTGACGCTTTACCAATTACCAACAAATCTGCTGTTAAAGGGCATACAATATAGGTAAGCGTTGTTTCTTTGATTTCAATTCCTCCCGAAACAACTTTCCGGAAGCTTACAAAGGGGATACCGGTAACAAAAAAATCCTTGAAGTCAGGTTTCCTAAAAAACCGGCCATCACCGGTATATCGGAATGAAATTCTTAACTCAGAAAAACATACCACTTCAGTTTGGTCTGATGTAATTGTGAATGAATGGATAAAATCTTCAGGAGGATCAATAAGAGGCGATTTTCTGTCGTATGCATTTCGCCTGACCGGATCGGCTAAGGTTTCATAGGCATCTTTGATTTCAAGAAAGAGACGGGTTGATTCATCATTATGGCTTAAGATATCGGGATGATAAATTAATGCCAGTTTCCGGTATGCCCGCTTAATCTCATCTGCAGTGGCATCCGGGCTGATTTTCAAAATGTCATATAAGGTAACAGGCATCAAGCAAATATAAAACCAGACAGCAGAGCGGAGTTTCCACATTCGGGTTTTAAAACTTACTTTCGTAAGCTGCTCAAGAATCCTTTACTCAGTGGATACGTAATTATTTTTACAACCGGTAAGCTATGCGAAAACAGATTTTAGACCGTTGGATTTATGCATTCGCATTTCAATTGGTTGTGATGCACCTGAAGAAGAATCAGGTACTGATGGCCTATTGGTTAATCCTTTTCGGATTTACAGGTGGATGGCTTGCGAATAAATTTGGGATTCAATATCTGTTTCTCGACCCCGAATATATGGGTCAGGTCGGTCCTAAGTCTTTCCTGATTATGGGGCTGGCAACAGGAGCTTTCATTATGGCTTTTAATATTTCAGGCTTTATCCTTAATAGCTTCAGATTCCCGTTTCTCGCATCGCTGTCAAAAACATTTCAGAAATGGGTATTGAATAATTTTATTATTCCTTCGTCCTTTCTGCTGTTCTATATCATCTGCATTTTTCGTTTTCAGTATTACAATCAATTAATCGCACCCAGTGAGATTATTTTGAATATTAGTTTCTTTCTGTTGGGTGTTGCTGTGATTGTTTACTCAACATGGAAATATTTTCTGATAACAAATAAGGATATCTATAAGCTTTTCGGAGTTGAGGATTCTGAAAAAAAAGCTTACTCTGACAATTCAACATTTGGCAAGAGAAGGAAAGGTAAGGATACCCGTCAGTGGCGGGTTGAAACGTATCTGACAATCCCCCTTAAGACTAATCTGGTACGCGATACATCGCACTACAAACCCTACATGCTGCAGTCTGTTCTTAAGCAAAATCACATCAATGCAGCTGTAGTTGAATTATTGATTTTCCTGTTATTTATAGGATTGGGAATTTTTCGTGATTATGAATTATTCAGAATTCCGGCAGGTGCCAGTATTCTTCTTTTGTTCACGGTTATTATCATGCTGTCAGGGGTATTCCGTTACTGGCTTCGGGCCTGGGCAAACACCGCTATTGTGGTTGTATTCCTCTTGCTGAATTATTTGTCGCAATTTGATTTTATCAACCCTTCAAATAAAGCTTACGGATTGAATTACCGGAAGGAGAAGCCGGTCTATTCAATTCCTGAAATTGAAAAGTTTTATACCGATGAAGTTTTTGATCAGGACAAAGCACAAACGCTGGCAATACTTGAGAAATGGAAAATCAGCAATCAACAGCCAGGCGGAGCCAAACCTAAAATGATTTTGATGAGTATCAGCGGAGGAGGAATCCGATCAACACTTTTTTCGTTTTCAGTCATGATGGCCATTGATAGCATTTCAAACGGTAAACTGATGCCATTAACGACCTTGATTACAGGTTCGTCAGGCGGACTGATCGGAGCTGCCTATTACCGGTCGCTTTATCTGGAAAATGGTCAGAAATCATTTGCCCGTAATCCGGAAGCAACCCAATACCGGAAAAATACAGCAAAAGATATTCTTAATGCCGTGTCGTTTAGTTTTGTGGTTAATGATCTATTCCTGAATCTCCAGACATTCAGCGACAGTACCGGGCGGTATGTTAAGGACAGAGCCTATGCTTTTGAGCAGCAGTTAATTGAAAATACCAATTCACTATTAGACAGAAGCATGTCCGACTTCAGCTATCCTGAAGCTCAGGCAATGATTCCTATGATGGTTATTTCACCAACCATTATTAATGACGGAAGAGTGTTTCTGATTTCCTCAACTCCGGTATCTTACCTGTTACAACATTATTCAGTTACAAATAATAAGTTTAAAGCGATTCCGGATGGTATTGAGTTGAATCACTTTTTTGCAAACCAGCATCCCGGTGAGTTGCGACTTACCAGTGCACTCCGACTGAATGCGACTTTTCCGTATGTATTACCTGCAGCCAGTTTGCCAACCAACCCACCGGTTGAAGTCATGGATGCAGGAATCAGGGATAATTACGGAATCGTTAATTCGGTAAGATTTCTATATTGTTTCCGTGATTGGATTGCTGAAAATACAAGTGGAGTTATCCTGCTTCAAATCCGGGATATCTACAAACGCAGCCCGGTTGACTTCAGTGCCACTAATACGTTCTGGAGTAAACTCACCTCTCCATTAAAAAATGCAACTGGAAATTTTATTTTGATGCAGGATTATCAGAATGATGAACTGTTAATTCAAACTCAGGCCTGGTTTAAAGGCAATTTGAAGTTTATTCTCTTTGAAATGCCAAAAACAGAAGAAAAGGTATCGCTGAGCCTTCACCTGACAAATAAAGAAAAAAACTATGTTCTTGATTGCGCTTACAATGAAGCCAATAAAAAAAGCTATCAGGAAATTCGAAAAGAGTTAGTACCATAACAGATCTGCTATTATATTTTGAATAATTAAAAATAAAGAAACAAGCTGATTTTAAAATCAGGCAGGAATCGACCATAAGTCACGATTTTGAGTAAATATATGCTGACTGGTTTTTTTCTGTTTTCTTTTGGCAGCAATTAGATTCAGCTAAATTTGATTATTATACAGTTTAATTTCTTATGAAAAGACAGGTTACCACGCTCAGCCAGTTTATCATTGAACGCCAGGCAGATTTTCCCTATGCAAAGGGGGAACTTTCAAGACTATTACTCGATATTGGAATTGCAGCCAAGGTTGTAAATCGAGAAGTGAATAAAGCAGGGTTGGTTGATATACTGGGTGAAGCAGGAAACATTAATATTCAGGGAGAGCAGGTTAAAAAACTGGATGTATTTGCTAATGAGCAATTTATTATTGCTTTGGGATCGGGTGGTGAAACCTGTGCTGTGGCTTCAGAAGAAAATGAAGACCTGGTTCCGATTGAAACACTAGTTTCAAAAAATGCCAAGTATCTTGTTTGTATTGATCCGCTTGACGGCTCTTCAAACATTGATGTGAATGTATCCATTGGAACTATCTTCTCAATATACCGGAGAAAAAGTGAAGAATCTACGAGCATCTTAAGTGAGTTTTTACAAAAAGGTACTCAACAGGTAGCAGCTGGTTATGTGATTTACGGATCATCAACCATGCTTGTTTATACAACCGGAAAAGGGGTGAATGGTTTTACGTTAGATCCTTCAATCGGAGAATTCTGTCTTTCGCATCCGGATATTAAAACCCCGGAAACAGGAAATATTTATTCGGTAAATGAAGGAAACTATATGCACTTAACTGAAGGGGTGAAAGCCTACCTGCGATGGTGTAAAGAATCAGACAAGGATACAAAACGTCCGTACACAGCACGGTATATTGGTTCTTTAGTGGCTGACTTTCACCGCAACCTGCTGAAAGGGGGAATTTATATTTATCCGGCAACAGTAACTGCTCCAAATGGTAAACTGCGGCTTCTTTATGAATGTAATCCGCTGGCCTGGATTGCAGAGCAGGCTGGAGGTCAAGCCTCTGATGGGAGAAACAGAATCCTGGATATCAAACCTGAATCCCTACATCAAAGAACTCCATTGTTTATCGGCTCTCCCGAAATGGTTACAATGGCCGTTGAATTTAATCTGAAGAATCAGTAGGCAGGTTATTTCTCTAACTTCTCACGAGGGCATACCGAGTTAATCAGGATATCTTTAAATTGCAATACTTCTGCATTTTCACAGTACATCCTTAAAAAATCTCTGTCCATTTCATATAACTCCTTATTTTGCCTTCTCGCATTACAATATCCTCCAATCCATTTTCCGTCTTTGTCTTTATCGCTACTTTTAACCTGCCAGTAGCCCAGGTTCTGAGTATAAAACTTCAAATAAGTGTTTTCATCACAAAATACTTTGAATTTCATCATTTCGCTAACCGCCTCTGCTTTTGAATTACAAAATGAACTGATGCGGATGACAACATAATTTCCAGAAAGTTCCTTATCAGGGTATCCTTCTGATGGGTTAACCGGCTGAGCCTGAGCCAATAACATAGGGAAGGAGAATAACAGAAAGCAAAATCTTTTCATGATCGAATTCTTGGTTTAAGTTCCAAAAATAAAAATCCGAAGTTGTATGCTAAATTTTAGCATGAAATTTTAAAACGGTCTTAATTTCCTATATTCGCACGCTTAAATAAAATAAACGCATGATTATAGTTCCTGTTAAAGAAGAATCAATTGATAAAGCACTTCGTAAATTCAAAAAGAAATTCGAAAAAACCGGAATGGTTCGCCAGTTAAGGGCAAGACAAGGTTATGAGAAGAAATCAGTTGCCCGTAGAAATACCATTAAGCGTGCCGTCTTCAGAAACAAAATGCAACAGGAAGGCCTGAACTCAATTTAGAATTTTAAAGGTTAATAGTAAAATAGAAAGCCGGGGTTAATTTCCGGCTTTTATTGTTTATACGGGATTGAATCGGTTTAACAGAATTCTTTATAAGCAGCTGAAAGATTATCTGCAATCATATCAGCCGAAAATCCTTCTATATTGTGGCGTTCAACAAAATGAACCAGTTTGCCGTCTTTAAATAATGCAAAACTGGGAGATGACGGAGGATATGGCATCGTAAACTGGCGTGCTGCCTGGGTTGCTTCTAAATCCTGACCGGCAAAAACAGTCAGAAGATGGTCAGGCTTTTTACCACCTTTATTCAGCGATAGTTTGATTGCCGGACGGGCAACACCAGCTGCACATCCGCATACAGAGTTAAATACTAAAAGGGCTGTTCCTTTTTTATCTCTTAATGCTGATTCTACGTCCTGTTTATTATGAAGTTCAGTAAAACCAGCTTCTACTAATTCAGCCCGCATGGGAGCACATAATTGTTCTGGATATGGCATAGTACTATAATTTTGAATGAGTTTGCAAATTTACTTACAAAACAACATTTGTTCTGTTTAGTTTGAAATTTTGTTGAATTCCGTGGTTAGAATGGGTATAAAGGGTTAAGTTTAGTAATGCAAAGGTTAATTTTCTTACATCTTCCGGAAATTTCAGATTTAAACTTGGCACTAAAAATGAAATAACCTGGCTGAACACGAAATTGCTACAATTGAAATGACAACTCAGACAGTTACTACTGAAAAACAGGCTACCATTTTCCCGGTTATTAAGCTTGATTACAACTTCAGGATGATTGATTCCAACGAAGCCGGCAAACCTTTACTTTGTTCCTGGAATTGCTCGGTTAACAGTAAGATTCCTATCAGTATCCTTGAAAGATATCCTGAAATTCATACTGCCATTAAAGAAAACACAATGCCGGATATCAGCATTGAAATGGATGGAACTGCTATTAAATGTACGGTTGTTCCATTTCCTGAGGCAAACTATATCGGTATTTATGCCTATATGATTGAGTACACCGAAAAAACAAAAGAGAAAGTTACGCTTACCAAGCTTAACTAAAAAAATAAGGTTTCATGGTTTGGTTTGGTTACGTCCCTTCCCCCTTGGGGAAGGGCGTAATTTTTATAATTATGATAACTTTTTATCACCGGCAATCGTATCAATGGAACTAATTCGTTATTGCCTATGGAACAAGTTCGGACACTAACCCGAAACTCAAAGGGAAATCATTTCCGTTTTCAGAGAGTTATGCTGATTGATGATAATGAAATTGAGAATTTTGTAAATAAGAAGCTGATTGAAACAACCGGTTTTGCAGCTTCTATTCAATGCTGTCTGGAAGCTGAAGAAGCGCTGGAGTTGATTTCTAAAATGAAAACAGAGAAATTACCAGAACTGATTTTCCTGGATATCAAAATGCCCGGAATGGATGGTTTTGAGTTCCTGGACCGTTATGCCCAGCTTGCTGATGAAATTCATGAGCGGATTAAGATTGTAATGTTATCAACTTCCGAAAGTTTTAAAGATCTTAACCGGGCTAATAAAAATAAATTTGTGTTCAGATTTTTGAACAAACCTTTACTTCAGGCTGCACTCGATGCAATTGTGCTGTAGTTAGTCACGTTTCTGCTTAAAAAAATTAGTCAGTAACAAGCTGCAATCTTTTTCAAGTACTCCTCTGCTGAGAATTGTTTTCGGTTGTAAAACAGCTGATGCTATTTTGCTAAACCCTTTCTTTGGATCACTGCTACCATAAACAAGCCTTCCGATTTGTGCCCAGGCCAGTGCTCCTGCACACATGATGCAGGGTTCCAGGGTTACATAAATCGTGCAGTCATTCAGGTATTTTGAATTTAGAAAATTGCTGGCAGAAGTGAGAACAATCATTTCTGCATGAGCTGAAACATCATTCAGTTTTTCAGTCATATTGTGTGCCCGTGCAATGATGAGCTGGTTACACACAACAACCGCACCAACCGGAATTTCATCTTCTTTAAAAGCTTGCCTGGCTTCAGTAAGTGCAGCCTGCATGAAATATTCATCATCAAAAGTTATCATTTTTCAAACCGGAAACAGAGGTACGAAATTTTTTTTCCTTCACTTCGAAAAACTTTTTCATAAGTTGTACAAATACTCAGGTCTTCAGGAACAGCAGGTTCTGAATCAACATCAAAAGTATGAAAGAGAAGCTTCCCCGGCTGATCTTTGAGTGTTTCAAGCGTATAGTTGAATAGTTCAATACTGTCAGTTTTTAAGTGAAGCAGCCCTCCTGATTTCAAAAGGTTACTAAACCGGCTGAGCATAGCCCGCGAAGTAAGTCTTCTGTTCTCACGGCTTTGCCGGGGTTGCGGATCTGGAAAAGTCAACCAGATTTCTGTTAATTCATTAGAGGAAAAAATTTTTTCTATCAGTTCAAGCCTTAACCGGAGAAAGGCTGCATTCGATATCTTCTCATCTGCAACAGTCTTTGCTCCTTTCCATATCCGTGCACCTTTTATATCAATACCAATAAAATTTTTTTCCGGATATTTCTTAGCCAGAGCAACGGTATATTCTCCTTTTCCACACCCTGCCTCAACAACGATTGGGTTTCTGTTCCTGAAAATAGCTTCATGCCATTTACCTTTCAGATCATTGTCTGGAGAATAAAAATCAATCTCAGGCTGGAATACATGAAGCATCGTTTTCAGATCTTCCCAGCGTCTTAGTTTGTATTTCCCCATCCGGTTGCAAAAATAGGCTAGCAATCACCTTAATAGTAAAATCTGAACAGGTGAAGCTATTTTTGCCTTGCCGTGCAGAAAACAAAAGTGTTATACTGTGTTTTAAACTGGGGACTGGGTCATGCAACCCGTTCGATTCCGGTAATTAACGAATTGATGAACCAGGGGGCTGAGGTGATAATTGCCTCTGATGGAGAAGCATTATCTTTTCTGAGTAACCGGTTTCCGCAACTTCAGGCAGCAGTTCTGCCATCCTATAATATAAGGTATGCCTCTTCCAGTATGGTTTTGGAGATGATTCGTTCTTTACCTAAAATTCTTAATACAATTCGGAAAGAAAAATTAGTTACAGAAAAGATCATTGCCGAATACGAGATCAACAGGATTATATCGGATAACCGATACGGTTGCTATCATCCATCAGTCTATTCGGCTTTTATTACTCATCAGATTGCACTAAGGGGGCCTGCTGGATTGAAATGGTCTGAGCCGTTGTTGTTTTTACTTCATAAAAGACGGATTCAAAAATTCAGAGAATGCTGGATACCCGACTTTGAGGGTGATAGCAATCTCTCAGGCAGGTTATCACACGGGCATCATCTAAGTGCAGCCAGTTATATCGGCTTATTAAGTCATCTCGAATTACCTGATCAGACGGTTGACAAAAGCATACCATTACTTGTTATCTGTTCGGGTCCTGAACCAGCCCGGACACGGTTCGAAAAAAAACTTTCAGACGAACTGAGAAAATCAACAGTCAATGCAGTACTTGTAAGGGGATCTCTTAAGCCTTCAGAAACGAATCATCCTGAAAATGTTCAGGTTATTGATATGTGCCGGAGTAAAGAACTTGCCTCGCTGATTAAGCGATCTGACATGATTGTTAGCCGAAGCGGCTATTCTACCATTATGGATTTGGTTAAATTGAATAAAAAAGCTGTATTCATTCCAACTCCGGGCCAAACCGAACAAGAATATCTGGCTGCTTATCATCTTGCTAAAGGCAATTTTTATTCTGTTCCTGAAAGGAAATTCTCGCTGTCAGCAGCTCTGAAAAACGGATCTGCATTCACACCTTTTAAAATGAATGATAACAATCTGCTTACTGAAAAAATTAAAGCTTTTCTGCAATAGCAACAAATGATTTCAGTCGCAGCCGGCAGATTATTTTTTAACCATTCCGGTCCCATGCAGGTTTGAATAGAGGTACAACGGATGAAAGAGGGTGTTGCCGGTTCGAATCAGCTTCTATGGATGCTGATTGAAGGGGATAATAATTATCATAACCACACTCACTTACCCAGGACGCAAAGAGGTTTAAAGTTTTATTATCCTGAAAAATACTTGTTTTGCAGTATGGCAATTCTCATCAACATAAAACTCCTGAGAAGCAGGAGTCTGTTTTCATTGCTGTTAATGACAGCTGTGCTTTTAATAGCATGTAAATCTGAGCGGGATAAAATTGCTGATCAGATCAGTGAACTAGAACAGGAATTAAGGGCAGACAGCCTGGCAATCATCAATGAAGGAAAGGCCAGGGAACTGATTGGAATGTATTCAGGCTTTGCTGATACCTACAGGGATGATACCCTGTCAGCTGAGTATCTTTTCAGAGCCGGAGAAATTTCAAGTGGAATAGGAGATTACTTTCAGGCAATTCAGTTTTATAAACAATGCTCAGAAAAGGTATATTATTCAAAGCGTTCCGTAGCTTTCTTTCTGATGGGATTTATTTACGAGAACTACCTGGACGATACAGGAAATGCCAAGCGTATTTATGAAACATTTCTCCAGAAGTTTCCAGGAGATAAGTTGGAGAAAGATGTCCGTTTTTCTTTAGAACACCTCGGAAAATCGCCAGAAGAACTGATTAAGCAATTTGAACAAAATCTTTCCGATTCTACAGAATTGGCCGGATGAAAATTCAGAAACAAACCAAAAAAGAGAAGTTCGCCCGGCAGGATGCACTTCGGGAACAACAGGAACTTGAAAAAAAGAAGCTTTTTTCTTCTAGGAAGCTGACAGTTATTCTTTCTGTTATCTGTGCAGCAGCAGGTTTCTTACTTTATCTCAATACTGTCAATTATGATTATGCACTGGATGACTTTTCAGTCATTAAAGACAACCGGCTTACCCGCCAGGGTTGGAATGCCTTCCCTGAAGCTATCTCAAAAAGCTACCGCTATGGCTATTATTTTTTGAATGATGAACTCTACCGGCCGGTAGTGAAAGCACTTTTTGCCGTTCAGTGGGCAATTGCTCCCAATCAGCCTGCACTCGGTCACTGGACCAACGTGCTGTTTTATGCGCTTACTGGTTTCCTACTAGTTTTTGTTCTTCAATTATATTTTAAAAACCAGTTGTTGTCATTTGTTACTGCGATGCTCTTTATAACGCATCCCGTACATACCGAGGTGGTAGCTAATATTAAAAGTATAGATGAGATACTCAGTTTCTTTTTTTTATTACTGGTATTCCTTTTTATTTACCGTAGAATTTATGAGCCGAAGATCTGGCATTTACCGGCAGCTGCACTTGCCTACCTGCTTTCACTTTTCTCGAAGGAGTCAGGAATTACCTTTATAGCAATCTTCCCGGTTACTATCTGGTTTTTTACGAATGCAAAAAGCTCATTGAATAGCCGGATCTCGTTAGTGTTGCTTGGTGTAGGAATTCTTTTCTTAATTATCCGGTTTAAAATTCTGGAAGGAAGTTTGAAATCAAATTTCTCGGTTGCTGACAATCTGTTGATGGCTGCTTCTAATCCGGTAGAAAGATTTGCAACAGCCGTATCAATTCTGGGCCGTTACTTGTGGGTCCTTGCTGTACCTTATCTGTTGGTTTTTGATGCGTCATATAATCAGATTCCACTTGTAGGACTGACTAGTCTCAGGTTCCTGATTCCGTTTCTAATCTATGCCGGGATTTTGACATTTGCTCTTCTAAGATGGAGAAAGAAGGAAGTCATTACTTACGGGATTCTGTTCTTTCTTATTTCACTGTCAATTTTTTCAAATATTTTTTTCACAATCGGAACTTCCTATGGAGAACGGTTATTATACATCCCGTCACTGGGTTATTGCATGGTACTGGCAGGTCTGATCTCATTCACCAACATCGGCAAAAATGTTCAGACTACATCGCTTAAGGATTTTATCCGGTCTGCTAAAATTCCGTTACTTATTACAATTGTTATTGCAGGTCTTTACAGTGTAAAAACGGTAACAAGGAACCCTGTCTGGAAAAATAACCATTCGTTATTTTCGCATGATGTAAACCTGTCTCCTAACAGTACCCGTGCTCACTACTACTGGGGTAATTACATGATTAAACCTGAAAATATCGGAGTTACTGATTCCCTTGGCACCATTGTAATCCTGGATTCGGCAATAACCGAAATGAATAAAGCCATCGTAATATTTCCGAGATTCTGTGATGTTTACAAACAACTGGGAGTTGCCTATGGAAAGAAAAAGAACATGAGGGCATCATTTGATTATTATAATAAGGCAATAGATTGTAACCCTACTGACCCTCCCTCTCACAGTAACATGGGTACAATTTATTTTGAACAGGGAAATTATGACCAGGCACTGAAAGCTTTCAAAAAGGCGGTTTCATTAGATCCGAATTATACGGAAGCACTGGCAAATCTTGGAAGTACTTATGGAGCAATGGGTGATTATGATAATGCATTGAAATATCTCCATCAATGTATACAATCAGACCCCAAATATGCTCAGGCTTATTTCTTTTTATCAATTACCTATGGGTTTAAGGGTGACAAGCTCAATGAACAACTCTATCTTCAGAAATACAAAGAATTAGGAGGAGACTGACATCTGGTTGATTACAGTCTGATTATATGGCAGGTATTTATATCCATATTCCGTTTTGCCGGCAGGCCTGTTTTTACTGTAACTTTCATTTTTCAACATCATTGAAGAATAAGGATAACTTTCTGCTTGCCTTAACCAAGGAGATTGAGCAAAAAAGGAATTTCTTCGGAGATGAAAAGATAACTACACTTTATTTTGGAGGTGGAACCCCGTCTGTTCTTTCAGCAGAAGAAATCAACTCGTTAACAAATCAGCTAAACAGGTATTTCAAGCTGGATGATGTGATTGAGTTTACTCTGGAGGCAAATCCTGAGGATTTAACAGCTGAGTATTTGCTGCAACTACGTCAAACACGTATTAACCGGCTGAGTATTGGGATTCAGTCTTTTTATGATGAGGATCTGGAGTATATGAATCGGATTCATAATGCGAAAACTGCAATTGAATCGGTAAACCGGGCAGCACAGGCTGGATTTACTAACCTAACTATTGATCTGATTTATGGAACTCCCGGACTAACTGATGAACGTTGGATTGAAAATATCAAAAGGGCATTTAGCCTTCCCATCCAGCACCTTTCTTGTTATGCGCTTACTATAGAAGAAAAAACAGCACTTGCTGCCCGGATCAGAAAAATGAAAGCAAAGCCTGTAAATGAAGAGCAAAGCGCCAGGCAGTTTGAAATTCTGATTAACGAAATCGGAAAAATGCAATGGGAACAGTATGAAATTTCAAATTTTGCCCGAAGAGAAGAATTTTATTCGGTTCATAACAGTAACTACTGGACAGGTGAGCCTTATCTGGGATTAGGACCGTCTGCTCATTCCTATAATAATAAGATCCGCTGGTTTAACCTTGCAAATAACAGTGAGTATATCCGCAGGCTGATGAAGAACGAAGAAGTAGCCCAGTCAGAGGTTCTTTCGGTTAATCAGCAATATAATGAGTATGTTATGACTGGATTAAGAACGAAATGGGGTGTTGAGCTGCAATTTGTTGCTGAACAGTTTGGTGCCTCTAAGCTTGAATATCTTGGATACGAACTTGCTCGGATAAATCCCGGACATTACACAATTGAAGATGGAATATTATTACTGACTAATTCCGGAAAATTGTTTGCTGATCATATTGCAGCCGCTTTGTTTGAGGTCTGACGGGAGCATTCACTAAAAGTTACTTTCTTGTCAGATAAAGTCAACAATCCGTTCAACTGGTCTTCCAATGATCGCTCTAGAGCCTTTAATTACTATAGGCCGTTCAATGAGTTCAGGATGCCGGTGAAGAATTTTAATCCATTGTTCTTCTGAAATTTTACAGCTTTTGTATTTGTCTTTGTACAGTTGTTCCTTTTTTCTGACCAGTTCTTCAGCTTTGATACCAAGCATTTTTAGAATGGAACGGATGTCATCCTCAGAAGGAACCTCTTTGAGGTATTCAACCATTTCAATGTTTTCTTTCGTTTTTTCTTTGATCAGATGTATTGCATTACGACAGGTTGAGCAGGTTGACTTATATAATATACGAATCATACTCAAAATTAAAACATACCGAGAAGAACTAATCGGGGATGTTAATTCTGTCACCCAGGAAATAGGGCTTTGTTTTCAGAATATAAATATCAAGAAAGACCTTTGTTCGTGCAAATACCTCTCTGAACTTTGTTTTAAATCCTGCTCCGTCATAAACATCTCCGGCATTAAATCCGATAGCATGAATTCCGAAATGCCACGCAATAAAAACAGCTCTCATATTGTGAAAATGCTGAGAAATGACTATAATGCTGTCCTGTCCGAAAATTTCCTTCGACCGGATAACTGAATCAAAGGTGCGGAAACCGGCATAGTCAGGAAAGATTACGCTGTCGGGAACTCCGATTGCATTTAATGCTTTCCGCATATCACGGGGTTCATTGTAGTTCTGATGGCGATTGTCTCCGCTTAAAATCAGATAATGAATTTTTCCCTGATGGTATAATTCGCCTGCAGCCCGGATCCGTGCTGAGAAGTAAGGATTCAACTTCCCTCTTGAAATATATTTACTTGTGCCGAGCAGCAATCCTGTTTTTCTTGTTGGGATTTCTGAAATATGATCAAAAAGTTTTCCTTTTGAAAAGCGGGTAATGATCACGTTGCAGGCAGTAATCAGAAAAATAACCGGTACAAAAATCAGCAGGATTAAACGGACTGTCTTTTTTAAAGTCATCAGAATTTAATAAGCCATTCGTTTTCAACATCCCAATTGGCCCTGATAGTAATTGGTTCCTTAAAGTAAACTACTGATTCAGGAAAAAGTTTGCTCAGATAGTGACCGGTATCCCATTTCCCATTTTGATTTTTATCGTTCACCGCTTTAAGTTTATAGGTTCCAGGCATTAAATAACGAAAATTAATAGCCGGAGTTACACCGGTCAATAGTGTATCACGTATTATCTGCTCCTGTTCATTAACTAGATAAATCAGTAAACTGGCTGCAGAAGGATTTTTAATCTGAGTTTCGAGTGAACCGGTTTCCTTTTCAGTCAGAGACTGAAAGGTAATAGTTAGGGTGTCATTGTAGCGGTTATAACAATCTTTCAGAGCATTTGGCAGCATGATGATCCTGTAATTTTTACCAGCCTGGAGCGGCAAACTCATTGTAATCCTTCTGGAGTCAGTTTCAATATTGAATTTACAGGTGATAACCGGAATAGAATCTTCGTAGATCTGGATGCGTGAAGTATCAATCTCACTGATTGGATGAGATGCCAGGAATTCCGGAGAAAAACCAGGCAAGAGTCTGGTATTGGCAGATGTCAGCATAAACGGAGCCAGGAAATGAGATGATTTTGCTTTGAAAAATGCAGGTTTGCGCAGTGATAAAAACACCGAATCAACAATCACATGGTTCTCTTGAAAGAAGAGATTCAACGAATCGGCCAGTGTATCTGCCAGGAAGATAATAAGGGAATCTTTCTTCTGATTAAAAAAGGTAAAGTAGTGGCCGGAGTCGCCCGAAGCTGGAATCAGCTTCACTTCTGAAACGTCTTTATTGAATGCAAGTTCAACTTTAACCGGTTCGGTTACTCTTGCATTTAGCAATCTTAAAGCTGAAGGCTGCTCTTTATACATGAATAATTCAACAGAAAGTGAATCACCGGCATTCAGAAGTTCATTGTGAAATGCAATTGACTCATCAGGTTGGTCAAACAGATAATTGTTATTTTTATCTAAGAGTGCAAACAGTTTGAAAGAGGCTGATTTGAGGTTGTAAAATACAAAATTCCCGTTTTCATCACTTCGTGAAATGTAATCAGGCGGGGTGGTGAAAGGCAGCGAATCATCCGCTTTGCTATATAACATCACCAGTGCATCTTTAACGGGCTTTAAAGTGAAAGCATCCTTTATGTTTCCTTTGATTGAAAGTGAGTCAATAAAATCACCGGTCGAAATCACAAATCTGAAATTGTTTATTGAGTTTGATTCGTGAAGATCGATAATCGAATTTCCAAAGTTAAATGTGTAAGTAGTATTTAAACGCAGTGGTTCTTTGAGATTAATATAGACTGATTTTTTGCTGAAGCTGATTTCGGGCTTTTCAGCAGGTAACGGTGAAATCACAAGTTGCCTGTCGGGTTCTTTTAGCTGAATATATTCATCAAAATCAAGCCGAATCTGATTCTTGTTGAATTTTGTTGAAAAGTTATCAGGTGATGAAAATACAAGTTCTGGAGGTGCAAGGTCTTTTGGCCCGCCTTCGGGAGCAACTTTATTTGCACAAGATGCGAATGTGGCAGCCATGCCCAGAAAAACAATGAAAGGTGCTGGTTGAAAAGTTGACATAAGGTTAAAGAATGGTACTGACCATTTCGGCCAGACTGCTAAGATACGTTTCATCGGTATCGTCAAAATCATTTAAACGACTGCTGTCAATATCCAGGACCATCACCACTTCTTGTTTTGAAAAAACAGGAATAACAATTTCACTTTTTGAATCGGGGCTGCATGCAATATGGCCCGGGAACCGGCTTACATTCTCCACATTCAGCAATCGTTTCTCTTTCCATACAGTGCCACAAACTCCTTGTGCATACCCGATTCGTGAACAGGCAACCGGTCCCTGAAACGGACCCACAATGAGTTCAGAAAAATTGTTAACCGTTACCACACGGTAAAAACCGCACCAGTGAAAATCAAAAATCTGTTTGATGAGGGCACAGATGTTTGAAAGATTAGCGATGGTGTCAGATTCTTTGTTCAGCAAGGTACCAGCTGTCTGAATAAGCAGCTTGTATTTCTCAGTTTTTGAAAGCTGGCTGATTCCGGAAATTGTAATCTCAGACATATAATAAAGAATGCGAGCGAATTTCGGAATTATGATTCTGAGAATACATGTAACTCGACAGGGTTGTGTAGTTTTGCATTTCTGATTAAAACCTGATAACATGAGTCTTCTTGTAGTGGGTACAGTTGCATTTGATGCGATTGAAACACCTTTTGGAAAAACAGACCGGATTTTTGGCGGTGCTGCAACTTATGCCTCTCTGGCGGCTTCCTATTTTACAAAGAATATAAATCTCGTTTCAGTAGTTGGGGATGATTATCCAATGTATGCTATCCGTCAGTTAAATGAGCATGGAGTAAATACAGATGGATTACAGATTAAAGATGGGCGAAAATCATTCTTCTGGAAAGGACGTTATCATGCCGATATGAACAGCCGTGATACGCTTGATACACAGCTGAATGTATTGGCTGATTTTAATCCTATTGTACCGGATACCTACCAGAACTGTGAATTTCTGATGTTGGGCAATCTGATGCCACGCATTCAGCAACAAGTGATGAGCCAGCTTAAAGAAAGGCCAAAACTGGTTGTAATGGATACAATGAATTTCTGGATGGACACAGCATGGAATGATTTGATGGCAACCATTGCTAAAGTTGATGTTCTGACAATTAATGATGCCGAAGCACGCCAGTTGACAAAAGAATATAGCCTTGTTAAGGCAGCCCAAAAAATCCTGAAATTAGGACCCAGGTTTCTGATTATAAAAAAGGGTGAACATGGCGCTTTGCTGTTTCATGGCTCACAGGTGTTTTTTGCACCTGCTTTGCCATTGGAAGATGTCTTTGACCCCACCGGTGCAGGCGATACGTTTGCAGGAGGCTTTATTGGCTATTTAGCCAGAACAAAGGATATCTCTTTTGATAATATGAAGCGTGGAATTATTTACGGGTCTGCTATGGCAAGTTTCTGCGTTGAGAAGTTCGGGACTGAAAGAATATTAAACCTCAGCCAGGAAGAAGTTGAAGACAGAGTTCAGGAGTTCGTGGATCTGGTCCAGTTTGATATCACCCTGGTAGATTAATTTTACTATATAATGTATGAATGAAGTTATGGCACTTTTAACCCTGAATGGAGGGAGCCTAAGTGCATGTCTTTAAAAGCTTCTGTTTGCTTATTGAAGCGGTTCTCTTGTTTTTCTGAATACTGAATAATGAGTTATCAAGGCAGTAAAAGCTATAAAACGCATGCTGGCAGGATTTCTGGAGAAAGATAAGTTGACAGTCGGAACAGATCTGGTTTATAAAGGAACTTAAATCAGATCAAAACACATCTAAACGAATTGAATTTTTAAGAAAAAAATAGAGGTTTTTAAATACTTGTTTAGAGTAATAGAACCGAACCTAAACAATTAAAACATATTTCAATGTATTAGTGACATTAATGAGAGTTGCTGCTGTTAACCAGGCGGTTTATAGTGTAAATAAATTTAAAATCAAGTCCTTATGATGAATTGAGAGAGGAAGTAAGATGCACCACCTTTTACACACTCTTGAAAAATCAGCTTTCAATATAGTCTTTTTTGGAAATTGCTTTTTTATACCTTTGCGAACTTATTAATCCATAAACAACAAAACATTATGTCTGACATTTCATCAAAGGTACGTGACATTATCGTAGATAAATTGGGCGTTGACGCTGCCGAAGTCACAGATGAAGCAAGTTTCACCAACGATCTTGGCGCTGATTCGCTGGATACAGTTGAGTTGATCATGGAATTCGAAAAGGAATTTAATATTGCGATTCCTGATGATCAGGCTGAAAAAATCAGCACCGTTGGTCAGGCCGTTGAATACATCAAGGCAAACACTAAGTAACTTTTTTCGGTTTTATGCTGAAACGTGTTGTCGTAACAGGGCTTGGAGCGCTAACGCCTTTAGGCAACAATGTTGAAGACTCATGGAAAAACCTGGTTGCCGGAGTCAGTGGTGCTGGTCCTATAACACGATTCGATGCTTCAAAATTCAAAACCCGTTTTGCCTGTGAAGTAAAAGGGTTTGATCCTGCTGATTATATTGAAAGGAAAGAGATCCGAAAGATGGATCCATTCACTCATTATGCCATTGCAGTTTCAGCCCAGGGTGTCGCTGATGCCGGGTTAGAAAATAATCCGGCTATTGATCCTGACAGGGTAGGCGTAATTTGGGGATCGGGGGTAGGTGGAATTAAGACATTCCAGGATGAGATCATACAGTTTTCAAGAGGGGATGGAACTCCACGGTTTAATCCTTTTTATATTCCAAAAATGATTATTGACCTGGCTCCGGGTCATATCTCGATGAGGTATGGTTTTAGAGGTCCTAATTTTGCTACCGTTTCAGCCTGTGCTTCTTCAACCAATGCATTAATTGATGCTTTTAATTATATCCGGCTTGATCAGGCTGACATCATGATTAGCGGAGGGAGCGAAGCCCCCATCAATGAGTCGGGAGTTGGAGGTTTTAATGCATTGCATGCATTAAGTGTCCGTAATGATGATCCGGCTACTGCTTCACGGCCTTATGATAAAGACCGTGACGGATTTGTAATTGGCGAAGGCGGGGTTTGTGTCATTTTGGAGGAACTTGAACATGCAAAAAAGCGGGGAGCAAAAATTTATGCTGAAGTCATTGGAGGCGGGATGAGTGCTGATGCTTACCACATGACAGCCCCGCACCCGGAAGGCTTAGGCGCTCATCATGTAATGGAAAATGCATTGAGAGATGCTAAGATCAAACCCGAAGAAATAGATTATATTAATACCCATGGAACCAGTACCCCCATCGGAGACCCGCAGGAACTGAAAGCCATTCAGCATACATTCGGAGAGCATGCCTGGAACATTCTGATCAGTTCTACAAAGTCAATGACCGGTCATCTGTTGGGTGGCGCAGGTGCTGTTGAAGCAATGGTCTCAATTCTTGCTATTCGGGATGGCATTGTTCCGCCAACAATTAATCATTTTACCGATGACCCTGAAGTTGACCCCCGTTTTCAGCTATGTTTTCATAAAGCAGTCAAAAAGGATATCACTACAGCTTTAAGCAATACTTTTGGTTTCGGAGGACATAATGCAACCCTTATTTTTAAAAAATACATTTTCTGATTGTTTATTGAGTATTTTAAGTACGTTTTCAGTAACGATAAGAAACTAATAATTTCCGTTAAAAATCTTACCGGAATTATGCCGCGTAACATAGCGGTGTATAAACTGGCATTAAGCCATGTGTCAGCGGTCAGGCACTCGGCAGCAAACAAACTGCTGAACAACGAACGGCTTGAATATCTGGGTGATGCTGTGCTTGGTTCTGTGATTGCAGAATATCTCTTCAGAAAATTCCCTTTCAGAGATGAAGGCTTTCTTACTGAAATGAGAGCCAAAATTGTAAGTCGGGAGAATCTTAAACATATTGCATTCAAAATGGGACTTGATTCCCTGATTATCAAGGATACTCAGCCGGGTTCCTATAAATCAATGTATGGTGATGCATTAGAAGCCCTCATAGGAGCGGTTTATATTGATAAAGGATATCAAAGTGCAAGAAAGTTTATTACAGGCCGGATGGTAGCATTATATCTGGACTTAAATGAAATTGAAAACACAGAAAAGAATTATAAAAGCAGGCTGCTAAACTGGGCACAGCGATACAAACATTCGGTCATCTTTGAATCAATGGACGATCCTGTTAATTCCAGACTCATTAAAGTCATTCTGAAAATTGATGGGAATGAAGTTGCAGCCGCCAGTGATTTTTTAAAGAAGAAAGCAGAACAACTGGCTGCTGAAACGTACTGTAAAGTTACCGGTATATGATTATTCTTGCCGTCAGATTCTTTAATTAGGTACAGAAATGAAACAAAGTGTGTTGGCTCTAACCGGTGATTACAGTTTGCCGGTTAATTTTACAGATCTGAAAGCCGGTTTAATTGATCAGGCTGCAAAGACAGTGATTTCTTCTTCAGAAGATATCCTAACCGAAATTAAATCTCTCAAATCGAAAAAGACTTTTGAGAATACGTTTCTTAGAATCGATGATTTGTATAACCAGCTGGGGAGGATGCATAATCTGTTAGACTTAATCAGTAATACCCACCCTACTGAAGAAATACGCAAACAAGCCATGATCTCATTGGCTGAAACCGGGAAAATGTTTAACAGTATATCGTTAGATTCGGAACTGTATGAGGCAGTTAAACCAGTTTATAAAAAGAATCACCTTGGCGGATGGCAGGCCAGGCTGATGGATAAGATAATTAGCAGTTTTGAGCGAAACGGTTGTAATCTGGATGAAAATAGCCGCACTGAGCTTAAAAAAATTAAGGATACAATTTCTGATCTTGGTATTGAATTCAGCAATAATATTGATTCAGACCACCATGAATTCCGCTTTACAGCTGAAGAAGCAGATGGATTACCCGAATCCTATATCAGACAACGAAAACAACCAGATGGCTCTATTCTGGTAACCCTTGATTATCCTGATTACCATCCATTCATGAAGTTTTGCAAGAGTGATGATGCGAGAAAAAAACTTTATACCGCTTTCGTAACACGGGCAAAGGCTAATCAAGAAGTACTTAATAAACTAATTAGTGCCAGAAACCGTATGGCTGCATTGTTGGGATATCGGAGCTATGCCGATTATAATCTGACGGATAATGTTGCCAAAACACCTCAAGCAGTTTGGAATTTTGAAAAATCATTGCAGCAAAAGATTACCCCAAAAGCAAGAAAGGATTATGCTTTACTGATACAAATTAAAAAAGAAGAAACCGGGAGTGAAGATCCAATCCTTTCTTGGCAAAGTGGTTATTTTACTGAAAAGCTCTTGTTGGACCGTTATCACCTCGATTCGCAAAAACTGAAAGAATATTTTCCAATTGATTCTGTACTGAAAGGGATTTTTGCGATATGTGAAAAGCTTTTTGGAGTCAAAATAACCGAAAAAGAAAACCAACCTGTCTGGCATAAGGATACACGTTATTTTGAAGTAATCCGGGAAGAGAACAAAATTGCTCATTTTTATCTTGACCTGTTTCCAAGAAAAAATAAATTCAGTCATGCTGCCTGTTTTGGTATTACTGGGGGCAAGCAACTGGCAGACGGCACTTATCAGACACCTTCGGCAGCATTAGTTTGTAACTTTCCAAAACCGACTGCTGAGTTACCTTCTCTGCTCACGCATAACGAGGTAGTTACTCTTTTTCATGAGTTCGGACATTTAACTCATCACCTGCTTACCCGGTCACCGGTTTACTATTTTGCAGGTACAAATACAGCCATTGATTTTGTGGAAGTCCCTTCACAGTTATTTGAAAATTGGGCATGGGATTATGAGTCACTTAAACTATTCGCCCATCATTATAAAACAGGTGAGGTCTTGCCGGAGGTGACTTTCAAAAAAATGATTGATGCCCGTAATGTCAACAGTGGAATATTTCTGCTTCAACAGATTTTCTATGCTTCGCTGGACATGACTTATCATGATCAATTTGATATAAAAAGCCAATCAACCACCGAAGTGGTTCGTGAACTCCAGAATTCTATCACCTTATTCCCGTTTGTTGAAGGAACACATTTTGAAACCTCATTTGGTCATCTGAAAGATTATGCCGCTGGCTATTACAGTTACATGTGGGCGCGGGTTTATGCCGATGATATGTATCTTGAAATTAGAAAGGCAGGAATGCTGAATCCGGAGATGGGCTTGAAATACCTAGGTGAGGTTCTTGAAAAAGGGGCGACCGAAGAAGAATCTCAACTGGTTAAGAATTTTCTCGGACGCGAACCAAAGCTTGATGCCTTTTTGAAACTCAATGGAATTGAATGATACTGAATCAGAAACTCCTGATTCAATAAAATCTCCCGGCAGGCAGTTCTTAAACAGTTCTTTTGTTAATAAAAACAATTGAACGGTTTTAATTATAATGATGCCACAAGGTAATTTTATTCCAAAATAAGAATATATTAGGTCAGCATGTGTTTTATTACTACTCTTCAAAAGAGCAGGCAGAGAACTACTTGAATGATCAATCAGTTTGAAGTTCGTTTTTATCTTTTTTAAAACAGATATTAAAGCGTTATGGAAATACTATTTAACAGAAACAAAGAATGGCTTAACCTGCTCTCTTTTCAAAATCTGGAAATTCAGAATTTATATAAAAACTTTATCCGGGATTTTGGCACGTATGAAGCCATAAACTGGAGTGCTGATGTTAAAGACTGGGAATTATTAAATGAAAATGAACAACATTATATCGGCTACAGTATCGCTTGTCTTGCCGGTAGTAATCATCTGAATGAGAAACTCAGATTAAGATTAATGAATGAAGCCGGCAATAATGAGCTTCAAAGTTTTAATGAATTCGCATCCAGAATGGGTGTAGCCCAGTCGGATATGCTTTTTGAATTGTTAACCTTATGTGTTAGCAATTCCCGGAAAGGTAGGAGCCTGGCTGATACAATGGCCTGTATTAAAAGCATTCGTAATAAGGAAGATTGGGTCAAAAGAAAAACCGGGAGTAAGCAACCAGTTAATTGGCTTATACCAGTTGCAGTCACTCATCGAATTTTTTTCAGCGGCAGCCATTGTGCTTTATCATGGCTGCAAAGACGTGGATTTATGCCGGGTCTTACCGGGCTATATCAAAGGATTTCTACTTTTAAGCAGTTGAACAGTAATTTTATCTGTCAGATTTATCTGATGATTGGTGAGAAGCTTGCATGGAATGATGTTTTACACATCCTTAAAGAAGCAGTTGATTATGAAAAGCATTTTATTGCTGAGTCGCTTCCGGTTACCTTGACCGGTTTGAATCAGAATCTGATAAATCAATTTGTCGAAAATACTGCAGACGAACTACTGACAGAGTTTGGATATGAGAAATATTATCATGCATTGAATCCATTTGACTTCATAACGAGGCCGGTAGTACCAACAGATTCTGAGATTTTTGAGAATCGTGCGTCAATATTTTTGGTAAATGAAGTTGAGAAAAACAAGCTGCCGGTTTCCCGGGAGGATGATTCTTCAGAATATATTTTTTAAATAACCATTTATTCTAAGAACTTAATAAGCTAACCTGTTTTCAGGTTTATTTTCCTGCATTATATTGCTTTAACTAATCAGGCGAGGTTGGAAATTTAAAATCAAAATCTACTTTTGAGGCATGAAAGATTTTGAGGTAATCATTTATGTTGTTGCTGCGATCATCTGGTTGGTCTCAAAGAATTTCAGAAAAGTTCAGCAAAACAGACCCGGTCAGAAAAAGCAGGTACCTGTTTCGCAGGAATTTATCGAATCTGAATTACCGCCTAAGCCAGTAAAGAAGCCGGTTGCTCAGCTTGAAAGGAGAAGTCCGGGATTACCTGAACAACCAATTTCCGTTAAATCAAAAACTCAGAAGGAAGTGCGGCAACCAGCACCCGCATCAGAAGAATCTTCATTTAATTATCGGGCTGGTTTATACCATGAGGAAGTACCTTCTGAATATGAAATAAGCAGTGGCAAGGAGTTGATCAGTCATTTTGATCTTGACTCATTTGATCTTCGGCAAGCAGTAATTTATGCAGAAATTATAAACAGACCTTATCACTGAAATCAGTCAGAGCCGAAGAATATAAGAAAAGTAAAAAAGAAAAAAAAATTAACAAAAATTTTGCACTTCATAAAAGTTTATATTTTTACGCACCCTTAAAATTCAATTAAACCTGAACTAATCGAGAAAAATATGCTAAGAAAATGTTATTTGGCGGTAGCCATGTTTTGCGTTTTAGGAATTAACGCATATTCACAGAACACAGGATCTATTAGTGGACGAGTACTTGACAAATCAACAGGCGAACCACTACCTTTTGCTAATGTGATAGCTGAAATAAACGGAAGGCAGGCAGGAGGTGCACAAACTGATATGGATGGGAAATACACCATTAAACCGTTATCGCCAGGTAATTATAATGTGAAAGCTTCATTTGTTGGATATACCGCTTTTGAAGTTAAAGATATCCTGGTTTCAGCTGATAAGATCACTTATCAGGATCTCAAACTAGGCAAAGGTGCTGTTGATATTCAGGCAGTTGAAATATCAACCTATAAACAACCAATTATTGACAAAGGGCAGACTTCAACCCAGCAAACCATTACAACTGAACAAATTCAACAAGCTCCAACACGGAGTGTAACTGCAATTGCTGCAACCAGTGCAGGTATTGTTCAGACCGATGAAAATAAGGCGATTAATGTTCGCGGTTCACGAAGTGACGCAACTGATTTTATCGTTGATGGTATCCGTGTTCGGGGTGCTTTACGACTGCCACAATCAGCGGTTGAACAGATTACAGTAAAAACCGGAGGTCTTGAAGCTCAATATGGAGATAATACCGGTGGTGTGATTGTCGTATCTACAAGAGGACCGGCTGAAGAAATCAGCGGAGGAATTGAAGTAGTAACCTCTGAACTCTTTGATGATTATGGCTATAATCTGATTGGAGCCAATGTTTCAGGCCCTATTTTTAGCAAAAAGACAGAATCCGGGAAAAGACCAATTGCCGGTTTCTTCCTGTCAGCTGAATATCAAAAGGATAAAGACAGGGATCCGTCAGCTGTAGGAACCTGGCAGCTTAAAGAAGGTGTACTTGATGAATTAAAGAAAGATCCGCTCAAATTGAATTCTATTGGTTCAGCTCTTGAGCCAAGAGCTGTCAGTATTACGGCAAATGATGTTGAAAAAATCAATTACAAGAATAATAACAACTCAAAGGCATTCCGGATTAACGGGAAAATTGATATTGCTCCAACAAAAAACATGAATGTAACTATTGGAGGAAGTTATGATAAGCTGGATGTGAATCTATTTAGTTTAAATTATATGTTATTCAATACCTCTAATAATGAAAACAGGGTTGAGTCCAATACGAATGCATTCATCCGTTTTACTCATAAACTAAGCAACTCAGATGAAAAATCATCATCCTTGCTGAAAAACGCCTATTATACACTGCAGTTCGATCTGTCTCAGTTTACCCAGAACAGGCAGAATAAGGATTTCAAAGATAACTACTTTGATTACGGGTATATTGGTAAATTCACCCAGCAGCAAAGACCTGTTTATCTGACGGGCGATACAATCTATTACGATCCGTTGGATTCTAATAATTATACCACAGTTACTCAGGCTGGTATTTCGTACTATAATTATACCTTTACTCCAGGTAATGTAAACCCGGAATCACAGGCATATACACAAGCCTACTATGATTATGCAAATTCAATAGGAATTCTGCCCAAAACCAGTAGTGATGTGATTAATAACAATGCTCTTATTAATGGTTCAGCCCCGGGTTTGATTTTCGGTCTCTGGATTCCATTTGGAAATGTCTTTAATTTATATACTAACCTTGAGCAGAATCAATACACGGGTAAGTTTGCATTTTCAACGGATATTAAAAACCATAACATCATGCTTGGCTTTGAGTATGAGCAACGGGTTGAAAGATACTTTGCTGTTTCTCCGAGGAGTTTATGGGGTAAGATGAGGCAGTTAGCTAATTCGAATCTGCTTTTAAACAGCGGTACCTACACCTACGGACCCGATACAGCCTACTGGCAGCCATCTTATCTGAATACCAGTGGAATTCCCGGATTTTATGAAAATGTAAGAAAGCAATTAGGGTTGGGGATAACGGATTATGTAGATCTTGATTCCTATGACCGTGATAATTTCTCGCTAAGCCTTTTTACTCCTGATGAACTTTTCAATAACGGTTCAACATTGATCTCATATTATGGTTTTGATTATACAGGAAAAAAACTTAGCGGCAAGCCATCTTATGAATCCTTTTTTAAACGGGGCAGTAACGGCAAACCGGCAGAAAGGGCGGTAGATGCTTTCCGTCCGAATTACATGGCATTTTATGTTCAGGATAAATTTGATATCAATGACTTAATTTTTATCATTGGAGTTCGTGTTGACCGCTTTGATGCGAATCAAAAAGTGTTAACTGACCCCTATACTCTTTATCCGACAAAAACAGTGGGTCAGTTGAATATTCCCAACAGGCCAGACAACATTGGTGATGATTTTGTACCTTATGTTGTTGATATTTCAAATCCATCAGTTAATGAAATTATCGGTTATCGCGATGGAAATACCTGGTACGATGCTTCTGGTGCAGTTGTAACCGATCCATCATTGCTTGCTCAGATTAACTCTACAACTGTTATTTACCCCTACCTTGAAGACACCCGGCTGGCAATGCCCCGGGCAATTGAAGGTGAATTCTTTGACGCAAACCGTAGCTTTAAAGATTATGAGCCACAAATCACAGTGATGCCGCGTGTCGCTTTTTCGTTCCCGATTTCTGATGAAGCCCAGTTCTTTGCGCATTATGATGTGTTGACTCAGCGTCCATCCGGAAGACTGAGAAATGATCCTTTAAGTTATCTTTATTGGGAAATTGACCAGGGTCCGTTGTTTTCAAATCCATCATTAAAACCGGAAAGAACAGTTGATTATGAGCTTGGTTTTAAGCAAGCATTAACCAAGAGTTCGGCACTTAGCATTTCCGCATTCTATCGCGAATTAAAAGACATGATTCAGTTAATTCAATTGCCTTTTGCATATCCCAAAACCTATCAGACTTACGGAAATTTTGATTTTGGGACGGTTAAAGGAGTCATCCTTTCGTATGATTTACGCAGAGTTGGCAACATCAGGCTGAACCTGAATTATACCCTTCAGTTTGCAGAAGGAACCGGATCTAATGACCAGGTCTCTACCAAGCTGTTGGCTAATGGATTACCAAATTTGAGGACACTGACTCCGCTTGATTTTGACCAACGACATGTATTGGTTGCATCTGTTGATTATCGTTATTCCAGTGGGAAAGACTACAATGGCCCGATGCTGTTTGGCAAGCAAATTTTTGCCAATGCCGGTGCGAATCTGGTATTCCGTTTAAATTCAGGAACTCCCTATACTGCTAACTCAGATATTTCAAATCAGATTGCAAATCTGGGAGTCCAGCAGGAAGGTGTCGGAGCGGTAAAGGGATCAATTAACGGTTCCAGATTACCATGGCAAACCCGGATTGATTTGCGACTGGACAAGGAATTTGCAATTAAATTGAAGGGTGAAGGAAGCAGAGAACTTGGAATTAACGTCTATTTACAAGTACAGAATCTCTTAAATGCAAAGAATATTTTGGGTGTTTATGCCGCAACAGGAGTTCCGGATGATGATGGATATCTTGCTTCAGCACTTGGTCAGCAATCACTTAATCAATTGCCAGTTGAACAACAACAGGCATTCATTGATCAGTACTGGATGAAAGCAGCAAATCCGAACTTCTATAGTCTGCCAAGAAGAATGAGACTTGGACTTGAAATTAATTTTTAATATCAAAAAGCAAGAAAAAGAATAAACGTAATAATTATGAAAAACGTAACGAGAGTCACTATTGCCTGTTTATCACTGATATCTGTATTAGGTAGTGCAAATGTCTTTGGTAAAGAAAATGTTCCGGGTAATCCGAATAAAAAAGGTAAACCCAATCCCAAGGCAGCTGCTGCCGATTGTGCACCAACAACTGCACAAAATGATCTGGATATTAATAACATCAGAGCGACAATTTTGGTGGGTGGAGACATGTGGTGGGATTTATCAGATGCAAAATATGAGGTACCCAAAAACAGCAATAAATTTTCAATTTTTGCCGGTGCTCTTTGGATTGGGGGTATTGACCAGGGTGGTCAGATACTTTCAGCTGCACAAACTTATCGTCAATCCGGAGGAAATGACTTTTGGGCTGGCCCGGTGGACACCACAAATATGTCAATCTCGTTTCAGCGTTGTATTGATTTTGACAAACACTTTCGGGTTACCAAAGAAGAAGTACAACAGTTTGCAAATGATCCGATTCCGGCTAATGCAACAAAAGGCATAAAGGAATGGCCTGGTAACGGAAATGTAAGCAGCCCCTCTGAAGGTCGCTATCTTGCTCCTTTTATTGACGTGAACGGTGACGGTGTGTATGATTATACTGCAGGAGATTATCCAGGCTATAAACTAGATGGTGATTTTCCGGAAGTACCTATACCGGGAACCACTCACACAAAAGTAACATGTGATGATTTTTTATTCGGAGACCAAACTATGTGGTGGGTATTTAATGATGTTGGAGGAGTAAAAACTGAAACAGAATCACCAGCTATCGGGCTCGAAATCAGGGCACAGGCATTTGCTTTCCGGTCAAATGATGAAATTAACAACATGACCTTCTATAAATACCAGATTGTTAACCGGTCATTTTCTACATTGAATGAAACTTATTTTGGACAATGGGTTGACCCGGATCTTGGTTATTACAATGATGATTACGTTGGATGTGATGTGAACCGTGGGTTAGGCTACTGTTATAACGGAGATGCAGATGATGAAGGAGCAACCGGATATGGGATTAACCCTCCTTCCGTTGGAGTTGATTTTTTCCAGGGACCTAAAGCTGATATTGGTGATGGGATTGATAATGACAAGGACGGATGCGTGGATTGCACATATATTTATGATAATGGAGTAGTTGTTGCGACTGTGCCGGATACCGATATGCCGGAGTTAATTATTATGTCAAAATTTGTTTATTATGCAAATGACTGGTCAGTTACCGGAAACCCGTCCCTGCTTGAGCACTATTATAATTATTTGAGAGGGATCTGGACAGATGGTACACCTATGACTTGCGGAGGAAACGGATATGGTGGTACAGTGCCTGTTAATTATATGTTTGGCGGAGATACTGATCCGGCATGTCCAAACTGGACTGAAGCATCCTCCGGCAATGCGCCTGCTGACAGAAGGTTTTTACAATCAGCAGGACCATTCACACTGCAACCCGGAGCTGTAAACTATATTACTACCGGAGTCGTTTGGGCTAAAGCCAATCAGGGAGGTCCGCAGGCTTCAGTGGAATTAATCAAGCTTGCTGATGACAAAGCCCAGTCACTCTTCGACAATTGTTTTAAACTGTTAGACGGGCCCGATGCTCCGGATCTGGCAATTCGTGAATTAGATCGCCAGATAATCATTTCGCTGGAGAACACCTATACGGATAAGATTGAGCTCTATGATGAAATTGATCCAACGATATCAACTGTTAACGGTGTTCCGGTTCCGGAAGAAGATAAACATTTTAAATTTCAGGGTTATCAGATTTATCAAGTTGCGGATGCAAGTGTTGTAACAGCAGATTTAAAACATCCAGACAAAGCAAGATTGTTACTTCAGTGTGATATACGAGACGGAGTCAGCAGGTTAATCAATTTCACGTATGATGCCTCATTGAATGCTTTACTTCCTGTTGAAGAAGTAAACGGTGCTGATAAAGGAATCGTCCATACAATTAAGGTGAGCAAAGATTTGTTTGCAAAAGGAGCAAATGATTTAGTTAATTTTAAGACTTATTACTACTTGGCAATCGCTTATGCTTACAACAATTATTCTGAGTTTAATCCTTTTGATCCAACTATGCTGGAAGGTCAGCAAAAGCCTTACAAGGCAGGTCGTAATAATGTAAAAATATATTCAGCTATTCCACATCCGCAGCAAGTTGAAGCAGGTGGAATGGTGCTTAATGCTCTTTATGGGAGCAGTCCATCAGTGAAGCGGATTGAAGGACAAGGAAATGGCGGGAATGTTATTGACTTAACCACAGAAACCGTGAATGAAATATTAGCGAACAACATAGCATTCAATCCGGTTTATAAAAATTCGGCAGCTCCTATCGGAGTAAAAGTATATGACCCAACCTTAGTTAAGGGTGGATCTTTTGAGGTCCGATTTGACGGAGTTGCTGATACCAATTATTGGTATATGAAAGAATTGAGTAGTGGAATTACAGATAAGTCAGATTTCGCCATTGGCTATTCGAATGAAGAAATTATGCAAGGTCGTTTTAATGGAACAGATTATTCATGGGGCCTTTCAACAATGATTAATAATGTTGTTGAAGCAGGTAAAATCGGAGCCATCAATAATGGATTTTTGCAAGGAACAATTTCTTTCTCAGATAATACCCAAAGGTGGCTGACAGGAGTAAAGGATGCAGATGGAGAAACACCTGAAAACTGGATCCGCAGCGGAACTATAAATTCAGGAAACTTCCTGGATTATGTTGGAATAGATGATGATCAGGTTTATGAAACAGTTATTGACGGTACCTGGGCACCTTTTAAACTTGCAGCTAAGGACCAGGATAAGTACTATGCTCCGAAATATACAGGAGTAGCTGAAGCACAGGTTCAGTTGTCTCCAACAGCAACCGCTAAAACCGGGTTGGCAAGTGTTGATCTTGTTATTACCAATGACCGCAGCAAGTGGAGCCGTGCAGCAGTAATTGAAATGGGAAATATCATGACTGAGACATTTGGTAATGCTAAGAAGTTTGATCTGAGGAAATCACCCTCAATTGATAAAGATGGAGTAATGGGAGGAGATTTATCCGTTATGGCAACAGGAATGGGTTGGTTCCCGGGTTATGCAATAAATCTGGAAACAGGTGAGAGATTGAATATTGCCTATGGTGAGAACTCGATGTTAGGCGCTCAGAACGGAGGTGATATGATTTGGAATCCAACAGATCAGAAATTCAAGAATAACAATTCCCTTGATTCGGTCTTTTTCGGTGGAATGCATTATATCTATGTGTTTGGTCACAACGGTGATAATGTGGCCGGAAAAACTGACGTTCCAGCATATGACGGCTGTGCATTTATTGCAAAAATGCTTGACTCGGCTGCAACGCTTAATAATAACACAATAAGAAGAAATGTTTGGAAAGACTGCATGTGGGTAAGTTTGCCGTTAGTTGCAGCAGGTAAGAAATTATTAGCGAGTGATGCAACTATCAGATTACGCGTTGCCCGATCTTATCGTCCTTTAGCCGGTAGTCCTGCTTTAAATAATGACAATGACTTGAATATCGGAAGTACATATTATGTATGCAGCACACCAGTTACTTATAATGGAACAACATATAGCCAGATTGGAGCATCATTTGTTGCTTCTGGCCCGGCAACTAAATTTACGGGAGCAGGACTGGTAACAGCAACAGCACCTGCCAATGGCTTCAATCCTTATTACACATTCTCAACCGGTGATTTGGCTCCGTCAAAGGGAAACCTGGAAGCAGCTAAAAATGCTCTTGATCTGGTTGGAATCGTTCCCAATCCTTATTATGCCTATTCTGCTTATGAAGGAACCTCCAGTGTAGCCGGTCAGTTAGATAACCGTGTTAGAATTATTAACCTTCCGAGCAAGTGTACAGTAACAATTTTCAACCTGAATGGAACGCTGGTTCGTAAATTCAACCGTTCGGTTGCAAGTGATAACTCAGCAGGCGGCACAACAGAAGATTTGAAAAATCCGAATACAGCCACCTTTATAGACTGGGATCTTAAAAATCATAAAGGTATTACAATAGGAAGTGGAATTTATCTGATTCATGTGAGTTCACCTGACTTGGGCGAACGTACTTTCAAATGGTTTGGAATCATGAGACCTATTGACCTTGACACCTTCTGATAATTATTAACTAACAAAACCGATAAAGAAAAAGAGATATGAAACTGATCAAAAAGACGACACTGTTATTAGCAGGAATTATGATTACTGCTATGTCAACATTTGCCGGAAACAACGACCGGGCAGGTCAGGCAGGAGCATCAGAATTGCTGATTAATCCATGGGCAAGAGGTTCGGGTTGGGGAGGAGTGAATATTGCCGGTTCAAAAGGAGTTGAATCAATGTTTCTCAATGTGGCCGGAATGGCACTTACACGCAGACCTGAAATCTATTTTACCCATACCAATTATCTGAAAGGAAGTGATATCAGAATTAATGCAGCCGGATTTTCAACCGGAGTCGGTGAATCAGGTGCAATCGGTGTTTCTCTGATGGCAATGGATTTCGGTGATATTAAAATGACAACGGTGGATATTCCGGAAGGAGGCATTGGCTATTATACGCCCCAGTTTTTTAATCTGGGATTATCCTACTCGAAATCTTTTTCAAAAAGTATTCACGGAGGTGCAACCGTTCGTTTAATAAGTGAATCAATTGCTGATGCAAAGGCTTCCGGTGTTTCTTTTGATGCCGGAATTCAATACATCACGGGCTGGAACGAAGAGGAGAATAACCTTCGGTTTGGATTAACTTTGAAAAATGTTGGTTCAACATTAAATTATTCGGGAGACGGGCTTTCATTCAGAGGAGATCCCCCTGTTCTTAGTAACTATCAAATGACATTAGAACAACGGGCAGATCGGTTTGAGTTACCTTCTGTAATGGCTATTGGTGCTGCTTACGATTGGAAGCTGGCTGAAAACCATATTTTAACAGTTGCTGGAGCATTCTATTCAAACTCATTTACAAATGACCAGTTTATTTTTGGGCTTGAATATTCATTCAAAAAGCTTTTCAGCCTCAGAGGCGGATATGCCTATGAAAAGGATGCTGCAAACGAAGAAGATACCTTTACTGCCTCTAAAGGGCTTTCAGGCGGAGCAACAGTTGAAATTCCACTTGGAAAGAGTGGCAAAAGGCTGGGAATTGATTATTCTTACCGCACAACTCATTTCTTTGACGGAACTCATAGTTTCGGCCTTAGAATCTCACTCTAATAAACAAGATTTTAACTTCAGGAGACCTTGTTAATCAAGGTCTCCTTTCATTTTAAGTACTATGTCTGACATTCATTATTTCACTGCCGATGGGCTTAAAAAACTTCAGGAAGAATTGAATCATTTAAAGAATATCGAAAGACCGGCTATTACCAGGCAAATTGCTGAGGCCAGAGATAAAGGAGATCTTTCTGAAAATGCTGAATACGATGCTGCCAAGGATGCTCAGGGATTACTTGAGCTTAAAATATCCAAGCTGGAAGCAATGCTGAGTAATTCCCGAGTTCTGGATGAATCGCAGATTGATACTTCCAGGATTACTGTGCTGTGTACGGTTAAAATTCTAAATCTTGACAATAACAAAACTCTGACTTATACCCTCGTTACTGAGAAGGAGGCCGATATTAAAGCAGGAAAAATTTCTGTCGTATCTCCAATTGCTAAAGGATTACTGGGAAAAACAATTGGCGAAACAGTAGAGATTGAGGTACCCTCAGGTAAAATGAATTTCAAAATTCTTGAAATCTCGCGGTAATGGCAACCCTGTTCTCCAGAATTATCAGTGGCGAAATTCCCTGTTATAAAATAGCTGAGAATAAGGACTTCTTTGCGTTTCTGGATATAAATCCTGTTAAAAAAGGACATGTGCTGGTTGTTACAAGGCAGGAGACGGATTACCTTTTCAACCTGGAGGATAGTTTAATGGAAAGAATTATGCCTTTTTGTAAGGTAGTGGCTCATGCGATAGAAAAGGCAATTCCCTGCAGCCGAATCGGAATTGCTGTCGTTGGGCTGGAAGTACCGCACGTTCATATTCATCTGATTCCAATTAATTCAGTTGATGATATTAATTTCAGTAAAGCAAAACAAAAATTCAGTGATGATGAAATGAGACAGATCTGCAATAATATAAGAGAGTTCCTGCCTGCATCAATATTGTAACCCTGAAGATTTAACTGCTTAAAAACCATCCGTTGATTTCAGTATATAGAACAACCGTACCCTGAAAGGGAGCGTTCAGAGCATGTTCTTGAATAGAATAAATGCAATTAAAAAATTGCTAAGATTGCAGAAATAGTTTGATGAGCAACTGTGTTAAATTTTGTACAGCAGGAATTCAGCAAACCTTGTCGGGATTGGAATTAATATAATCTGACCAATTCTTTTTGTCACACTGCTTCTTGGCTAATCCCTGGAAGAAATGACAAACCGCAGCAGCCAGGCCATCCGTAGCATCAAGAAATTTCGGACTCTCACGAAATTTCATCATTTGCTGAAGCATAGCTGAAACCTGTTCTTTAGAAGCATTGCCATTACCGGTTATACTAAGTTTGATTTTTTTGGGAGAGTACTCAACAACAGGAACTGAACGATAGAGAGCAGCGGCAATTGCAACTCCCTGAGCTCTGCCAAGCTTTAACATAGACTGAACATTTTTCCCAAAAAATGGAGCTTCTATAGCCATCTCATCCGGATGGTATTCGTCAATCAACATCAGAGTACGCTCAAAAACGCGTTTGAGCTTCAATGCATGATCATGCAGTTTTTCCATTCTTACCACTCCTGCTGCTATCAGTTTTAACTGATGATTATCAATGCAGATAAGGCCATAGCCCATCACATTAGTGCCCGGATCAACTCCCATGATGATTCTCTCAACCATTACTTTCGGTTTATATTCCTGTGAAAATTGAAAGTAATCCAGGTAATTTTTAGCATCTGTTTCCTTAACATTGTTTCGGGATTTAAAGTTACAGTACTTAAGCCGGAATAAAATGATACGTACAAAAAAGTTTTTCATCTTTTTATTAAAAGTAATTGTTGCTGGCCTGTCAGTATGGATGATTGTTCTCTCTGTAAGAAACAAGGAATCCTTCAGTCAGTCGGTTGAAGAGTTGAGTGAAATCCTGAGTACAAGTAATTCGGAATGGTTAATAGCCTTCATTTTCGTCTTAATGCTTGTAAACTGGTTAACTGAAGCAGTTAAATGGAAATTACTAGCAGGAAAAATAACTCCGGTATCATTCTCAGCTTCTGTTTTATCGGTTTTTACAGGAATTACAGTGAGTTTTTTTACACCAAACCGGGTTGGAGAATTTGCTGGCCGCGTTTTACATCTCCCTTTTAAAACACGAATCAAAGGGTCAGTTGCATCGGTTATTGGAAGCATGAGTCAGTTACTTATTACCCTCATTGCCGGGGGGCTGTCGATTGTATTTATGACCCAAACAGCAGTGGAAAATGAGAATACCTATTTTTCATTTATTACTGCTGTTACACTGGTCGCACTTATTGTGCTAATTGTTCTATATTTTAATCTCGGTAATATTTACAAGTGGCTCCATCAAATTAAATGGTTAAAGAAAGCAGATGCTTATATTGAAGTTCTTTCCCTTTTTAATTTCAGGGACTTGTTAAAAGTTGCATTCTTTTCAATTATCAGGTATGCAGTTTTTACATTTCAATTTATCCTGTTACTTCATGTTTTCGGAATCAGTTTCGGGTGGATCAATGAGGCTGCTGCAATCAGTATGATCTTCCTGGTACTGGCTATTATTCCGACATTTGCTGTTACAGAAGTGATTACCCGTAGTTCGGTAACAGTTTACTTTTTGGCTCAATATTCAAATGCACCCGAACCCGTTATTATTGCTGCTTCCTTCTTCTTGTGGATTATTAACCTGGCAATCCCCTCGGTTCTGGGTGCTTTGTCGTTATTGAAAATCAGAGTTTCAAAACATGATACTAAATCTGCCTGACCTCGTTTTTGTTTTTGCAGGGTTACTTTATTGTGTCTTTATTTTCATCCTGCTGGTAGGCTGGAACAAGGTCAAATCTGAAAAGCAGCCTGGAGTATCCGTCCCTGTCAGCATTGTTGTGTGTATGAGGAATGAAAGTAACACCATTGAGAACCTTCTGAATTGTTTAATTGAACAGGATTACCCTTATGAAAAAGTAGAAATCATTATTTCAGATGATTTTTCTGAGGATGATTCGGTTTCAAAAGTCAAAGAGTTTAAGGTCAGCTATCCTGAAAGAACCATTAAAATACTGAAAGCGGCTAAAGAGCAGAAACCTGGAAAGAAATTTGCTCTTGCTGCAGCAGTAAGTACAACCAGCAACGAGCTGATTGTCATGACAGATGCAGATTGCCGGATGAATAATCAGTGGTTAAAGACCATGGTGGAAGTTCATTTGACTGCTCATGCCAAGATCTCAGCCGGACCAGTATCACTGCAGGGTAAAGACTTGTTTGAACAGGTTCAGCAAATCGAGTTTATGTCACTGTCTGCCTCATCTGCCGCGTTGATTGCCCATCAAAAGCCAATTCTGATCAACGCTGCGAATATGGTGTTCAGTAAATCAGCATTTATACATAGTGGGAGGCTGGAGCCTTCCGAACACTCCCCATCCGGTGATGATACGTTCTTTTTATTGAATGTTGCAAAACAAAATCCATGTGCTGTTTCTTTTATTAAAATGAACGAAGCAATGGTATTTACACCGGCCTCTAAGAATCTATCAGCATTTATTCAGCAGCGAATTCGCTGGGCATCAAAAACAACAGAATACTTTTCAATCCCGGTTATTATACTAGCATTATTTCTCTTTTTTGTAAATGCCATTATGCTTTTCGGGTTTCTTCTTGGTATTTTTATGCCAGCTTTGCTTCAAGCTGCCGCTCTTATGTTTCTGCTTAAAACTACTGCCGATATTATATTTTTAGTAACGGTCAATCGCTTTTATCAGAACATAACAGGGGTACTTCCTCTTATTGTAACAGTACTTATTTACCCTGTTTACCTGACAACCATAACAGTACTTGCAATGAGAAGGAAATATGTTTGGAAAGAAAGAACACACAATTCCTGAATGGGACTTGATTATGGAAACAGATTCTGCAAAAAAGCTGATAGATATTCACCATGTTTTTAAGGATAAGAATCCTTCTCTTTACAGGATCATTCCCGATGGGGTACTGAATTATATCAGAAAACTTGTTCATGAAGATGAAATTAATGAGTTTATAAAAAGGGAGGGTCACAAAGAGGGGCTGGAGTTTGCAGATGCCATTATTAACCTGTTTCAACTCCGGATTCAATTCACAGGAGCTGAGCACATCCCAGCTTCAGGAGGAGTGATCATCGCCTCGAATCATCCACTTGGAGGACTGGATGCGATGGCCTTAATCAAGGTGGTTTCTCAGAAAAGACAGGATATCATGTTTATTGTAAATGATATTCTGCTTCAAATAAAAAACCTGGCACCCCTGTTCATCGGAGTGGATAAACATGCCAAGAATGCACGGCAAAGTCTCCGCGCTATTGATGAGCTATACGCCTCTGAGAAGTGTGTTTTAATTTTTCCGGCAGGATTGGTTTCTCGGAAAAGGAAGGGACTTATACGAGATTTCCC
>JADLBQ010000071.1 GCA_020847635.1 Bacteroidia bacterium | reverse complement strand
CCATTCTTAAAAAGAAATTAATTCTAACAATTGTTTCTCAAAACGTTGTTTTGGCAAAAAGTTCTGTTCTAACGCAGCTGACATGGGTACCGGTGTGTCAAGAGCACCCGACCGGATTACCGGTGCATCCAGTCGCATGAAACATTTTTCTGTAATACGTGCTGCAATTTCACCACCTATTCCACCTGTAATTGTATCTTCATGCAGGATAATCACTTTCCCTGTTTTATTTACAGAATCCAGTACTGCAGTTTCATCCCATGGCATCAATGTCCTTAAATCAATCAGATCAGCACTAATCTCCGGATATTTATCCAGTATCTCCATAGCCCAATGTACTCCGAATCCGTATGTAATAATGCTAATCTCATTTCCCTTTCTGATATGAGATGCTTTTCCGAACGGAAGCGTATAATAACCCTCAGGAGTCATTGCATTGATACTTCGGTAAAGTGCTTTGTGTTCGAAGTACAACACAGGATTCGGATCTTCAATTGCAGTAAGGAGCAACCCTTTGGCATCTTTCGGAAATGCCGGATAGGCAATCTTTAATCCTGGTGTGTGAAAGAACCATGCTTCATTAGTTTGCGAATGAAACGGACCGGCTCCAACACCAGCACCCGCTGGCATCCGGATAACTACATCAGCAAACTGCCCCCAGCGGTAATGGCTTTTTGCCAGATTATTTACAATCTGATTGAATCCACAGGTTACAAAGTCTGCAAATTGCATTTCCACTATAGACTTATACCCATTAACTGACAACCCCAGACCTGCACCAATGATAGCTGATTCACATAATGGTGTATTACGTACCCTCTCTTTTCCAAATTCATTAACAAATCCTGCCGTTGCTTTAAACACTCCACCGTATTCGGCAATATCCTGACCCATGATAACCAGGTTGGAATGTTGTTGCATTGCCAGCCGCATAGCATCGGTGATTGCATCCAGAAAACGCATCTCCTTTTCTTCATGCAGAGGCTTCTTTTCTTTGAATTGAAATGGGAAATAAATTTCAGCAGTTTCCTTCTGTGTATCTGCACTCACATCGGGTTCAGAAAAAGTAATTTCCAATCCTTGTTCGATTTCCCGTTTTATCTCTGAAGAAATTTTTTGGATCATAGCTTCATCCAAAACTTTCTCATGAAGCAGATATTGTTCAAAATTAACTACCGGGTCTTTTTTCCCCCATTCGTCAAATAAATGCTGAGGAACATATTTGGTACCTGAAGCTTCTTCATGGCCGCGCATCCTGAAAGTTATACATTCAAGCAGAACCGGATGTGGGTTTAACCGGATACGCTGAGCAATATCGCTTATAGTCTGAAATACCTCAAGAATATTATTCCCATCAACCTGAACAGCTTCCATTCCGTAGCCGATTCCTTTGTCAATAAACTGCTTGCAACGAAATTGTTCATTAGACGGTGTTGACAAACCGTATCCGTTATTTTCAATAACGAAAATCACAGGCAAATCCCAGACTGCAGCTACATTCACAGCTTCATGAAAATCGCCTTCGCTGGTACCACCGTCACCGGTAAATACTGCCGTACAACGCTGTTCTTTTCTAAGTTTATGAGCTAATGCTACTCCGTTTGCCACTCCCATTTGAGGACCCAGATGCGAAATCATTCCTACGATTTTAAATTCCCGGGTTCCAAAATGGAATGACCGGTCACGGCCCTGAGTAAACCCTCCCGGTTTTCCCTGAAACTGGGAAAACAGCCGGTGAAGCGGAATTTCACGTGTTGTAAATATTCCGAGATTACGATGCATAGGAAGAATATATTCATCCTCTCTCATTGCCAAAGCAACTCCAACCGAGATAGCTTCTTGTCCGATTCCGGAAAACCATTTTGATATTCTTCCCTGCCGAAGCAGAACCAGCATCTTTTCTTCAATCAGCCGGGGCTTAATCAACTGACGGTAAACATGCCGTAAAAAATCATCCGTTAAATTATTACGATTAAAATTCATTGAGCAAAGGTAGTATGACCAATAATTAAAGAGAGCCATCCGGTCACCGGGAATGGGTTACCGTGTTACATGCCGGCCTGGTCTTTCAATCATCCAGACCATTCCTGAAAAAATCACCATTAAAACCACAGCAGTAATAAACTTTACAGTAGCAGATGGATCTAGAATCAGATTGGCACCAATCATCGAATAGTAAATCAGCAAACCCATGACCGGATAGAGAATCATTTTACGGACATCATAAGGAATCGGGTAGTTTTTCTGTCCTGTAAAATATGACATCAGCATCATTGAAGCGTAGCAAATGAGTGTTGCCCAAGCTGCACCGGTATATCCAAATCTTGGAACTAAGACAAAAAGCAACACAATTGTTATAATAGCACCTGTAATTGAAAATGCAGCGCCATATCGGGTTTGGCCGGTTAGCTTATACCAAATGGAAAGGTTATAGAAAATACCAAGACAGAGGTTAGCCATTAACAAAACAGGCACCACATGTAAGCCTGATCGGAATGCTTCTCCGATAAACAGCTTAAAAATATCCATGAACAGCATGACCAGGAGAAAAATAAATGAGCAGGTTATGACAAAATAGTTCATAACCCGTGCATAGACCATTTTACTTCCATCAGCAGCATAGTGACTGAAAAAGAACGGTTCAGCTGCATATCTGAAGGTCTGAATGAACAAAGTCATAATAATTGAAAGCTTATAACAAGCACTGTAAATCCCAAGTTCATACATTGCTTTTGAAGCATCAGGTGCTAAAAATTTATAGACTGCCCTGTCAAGCGTTTCATTGACCATTCCTGCCATTCCGGCTATCAGTAACGGAAATCCGTAAATCAGCATTTCCTTCAATAAGGGTTTATCAATTTGCAGCCGGACACCCTTAAATTGGGGCAGCAGGATCAGCAGCGTGATTGCACTGGCCAGCAGATTTGAAATAAAAACATAACCAACTCCGGTTGTTGGCGAATAAACAAGTGAGGCTATAGCATGCATGAGCCCCTCTTCCTTCATCCATGCCGGACACAGTACCAGAAAAAATACATTGAAGAAAATATTAATTACAATATTGACCAGCCGGATAGTTGCAAACCGAAGTGCTTTATTTTCCTTTCTAAGCAATGCAAAAGGAAGTGTAGTCAGGGTGTCAAACAGGATAATGAGTGCAAACCAAGTAATGTATTCCGGGTGCTTGCCATAATCAAGTGTATCGGCAATTGAACCTGAAAAAAGAATTGCCATTCCGGAGAGCAGAACCGATGAAATCAGCAATGAGGTTATCCCGGTATTGTAAACTCTCCTGGTTCCATGGCTTTTGTTGGCAAAATGGAAAAAAGAAGTCTCCATGCCATACGTGTAAAGTACTGCGAGAAAGCTCACCCATGCAAACAACTCCGAAACAACACCATATTCCTGAGCCATGAAGATCCGTGTATAAAAAGGAACCAGCAGGTAATTCAGCAGCCTCCCGATGATACTGCTCAACCCATAAACTGCCGTTTGTCCGGCTAATTGTTTAATCGAACTCACAAGAAATAATTACCGGCTGACAATGCTAACAATAATCCGGAATGAATTATTAATAAATGATAGCAAAAGATGAGAAGTTTTTCACTGATATAAGATGTACTTCTGTTCGTTCAACCCGTGCCCTTTCAGGCCCGTTTTTACACCAATTCAGGAATCTCTCCACATCATTTTCACTTCCACAAGCTTCAATCATTACCGAACCATCAGCACAGTTTCTGACATTTCCTCTAATTCCTATTTCTAATGCTTTATCCTTTGCTGATTTCCGAAAATAAACGCCCTGAACTTTACCGTAAACAAAAATGCGAACACATTTCATAGTGATTTAATTGCCTTTAAAAACAGGTTTTCGTTTGTCTAAAAAAGCGGAAGTTCCTTCTTTAAAATCTTTGGTTGAGATGCAGTACCCGAATGAATTAACTTCCGTATCAAATCCATTTGTCTTTTTATTCATAAAGTCATTAACACAGTTCAATACTTGTGCTATAGCAACGGGAGCTTGCTGAACTATTTTCTGAGCCAATTGGAAGCAGTCATTCATTAACTCCTGCTGAGGAACCACTTTATTAACCAATCCAAGCCTGTAAGCTTCCTGGGCATCAATCATGTCTCCGGTAATGAGTAATTCTATCGCTCTGCCGGTTCCAATAAACCGGGGTAAACGCTGGGTTCCTCCGTAACCAGGTGTTAATCCAAGTTTAACCTCAGGTTGTCCAAATTTTGCATTTTCAGATGCATACCGGATATGACAAGCCATTGCCAATTCACAACCACCACCAAGAGCAAATCCGTTTACCGCTGCAATTACAGGCTTAGAACAACGTTCAACAGCATTAAAAACATCATGACCATGCTGAGACAGCTCCTTTCCCTGATCAGGTGTAAATAAGGCAAACTCTGAAATATCTGCTCCCGCAATAAATGATTTATTGCCGCTGCCTGTTAAAATGACAGCTCTGATATTTTGGTCAGACTCAGCAGATTTAATTGCCCGGCCGATCTCTGCAATTGTTTCCCTGTTTAAGGCATTGAGTTTTTCCGGACGGTTCACTGTAATTGTACACACTCTGTTTTCACAGGAGTATAGAATATTTTTATAACTCATAATCTGGCTCTTTTTTCAGCAACAAACTGGCGAATAAAACTGATGATTTCCGAAGTATCCGTTCCCGGATGAAATAATTTCCTGACTCCCATTTCATTGAGCTTTTTCATGTCATGATCCGGAATGATTCCTCCACCGGTCAGCAAAACGTCATCCATTCCGTTTTCTTTCATCAGGCTGATGATTTTTGGAAATACCGTCATGTGAGCACCTGATAAAATACTTACACCAATTACATCAGCATCTTCCTGAAGTGCTGTATTAACAACCATTTCGGGAGTTTGCCTTAATCCTGAATAAATTACTTCCATTCCGGCATCACGTAAAAAAGCAGCAATAACTTTTGCTCCACGATCATGGCCATCAAGACCAACCTTAGCAATCACAACTCGAATTGGACGATCTTTTTTAACTGTCATTTTCTGGTTTTCGTTTCTCGATAACGAACTGAAGTACCCGGGATCGGGGTCGAACCGATACGTCTTTTGAGGACACTGGTGTTTGAGACCAGCGCGTCTACCAATTCCGCCACCCGGGCAGTAAACTGTTTGATTTAAAATGCAGGCCGAAAATAGAGTATTTAATAAAAATGAAGTTCTGACAGGAATATATCTGACTAATCACTGCCTTGATATCCTTAAAGGGCGCTGGCAATCAAGGGCTGAAGATAAAATCCATACTTTAGATAAACCTTTCTTAGCATTTTGTCATTCAGTTGCTATTTCTTTAATTTGCGACCCTTTTAAAGGGCTTTTATGAAAAGCGAAAACCCCCGGCACGTTAAACTTTTTTCAGGTAAGACTTCAAAATATCTTGCTGAGCAGATTGCCGTTGCTTTTGGAGCACCATTAGGTGCTGCGCGGGTAAGCCGGTTTTCTGATGGTGAGTTCTCTCCGTATTTTGAAGAAAGTGTCAGAGGGTGTGATGTATTCATTATCCAAAGTACGTTTGCTCCGACCGATAATCTTTTTGAACTGTTACTCTTAGTAGATGCAGCCAAACGGGCATCTGCTCACTACATCACAGCCGTAATACCTTATTTTGGATTTGCACGCTCAGACAGGAAGGATAAACCCAGGGTGGCTATTGCATCCAAGCTTGTAGCTAACCTTTTGACTGCTGCGGGTGTTACACGCATCATGACCATGGATCTTCATGCACCTCAGATTCAGGGATTTTTTGATGTCCCGGTTGATCATCTGGATGCTACAGCAATATTTGTTCCTTACATTCAGCATCTGAATCTTCCTAATTTACTAATTGCAGCTCCGGACATGGGAGGTGTTCACCGTGCCAGAGAATACGCTAAATTCTTTAATGCTGAAATGGCGATTATTGATAAACACCGCAAACGTGCCAATGAAATTGAAAGTATGCAGATTATTGGTGATGTAGCCGGCAAAGACGTGATTCTGGTTGATGATATTATTGATACAGCCGGAACCATTACAAAAGCTGCTGCATTACTGAAAAAGCATGGTGCGGCATCCGTACGTGCCTTCTGTACGCATCCGGTTTTATCTGGACAGGCGTATGAAAGACTGGATATTTCACCCCTGGAAGAAGTGGTTGTTTGTGATACTATTCCGCTAAAGCAGGAATCAGCAAAAATTAAAGTTCTGCCCACAGCCAGCCTCTTTGCAAAAGCAATCAGAAGAGTTTATACTTATGAATCTATCAGCACATTATTCATCAAGACATAATTTACTAATACCATCATAAAATGAAAGCCATTACGATAAAAGGTACTATTCGCAAGGAAATTTCCAAACAGGAAATTAAAGAACTGCGAAATAACAAGCAAGTTATCTGTGTCCTTTACGGAGGTGAGAAAAACGTTCATTTCTCAGCCGATTCTTTACAATTCAGACAGCTTGTCTATACACCGGATGTCCATATTGTAAACCTCGAAATTGACGGGAATACGTATCAGACCATAATGAAGGATATCCAGTTTCATCCCATTCATGACACTATTCTTCATGTTGATTTCCTGGAAATCAGTCCTGATAAAGAAGTGGAAATACATGTTCCTGTGAAGTTATCAGGTGCCTCAGAAGGAGTAAAAGAAGGAGGTAAACTGTTACAGAAAATGAGGAAAATCAGAATAAGTGCATTACCTGCTGTATTGCCGGATAACATTGAGATTGACATTACCCCCTTGAAAATCGGAGATTCTGTCAGAATCGGGAATCTGAAAAAAGAAGGGGTAACTTTTCTGGATTCAACTAATAATATTGTTGTTGGAGTCCGGGTAACCCGTGCGGTAGTTGAAGAAACACCGACAGTTGCTCCGGTTACAGGTGCTGCCCCAGCTGCTGCTGTAGCAGCCCCTGCAGAAGCAGAAAAGAAAGCTCCTGAGAAAAAGTAATTTCTAAGCAATGAAGTTTCTCATTGCTGGCTTGGGAAACCCGGGTGAAGAGTATGCCCTGTCCCGGCATAATATCGGATTTATGATTGCTGATGCCTTTGCTGATGAAGTGAAAGCATCATTTGTTACATCTCGATATGCCTTGCATGCCACCTCAAAGTACAGAGGCAGAATTATTCACATTATTAAACCGGTAACCTATATGAACCTCTCTGGGAAAGCTGTGCAATATTACATGCAGGCTGAAGGAATCATGCCTGAAAACCTGCTAGTTATGATTGATGATATTGCTCTTCCTTTCGGTTCGATCCGCTTTCGTAGCAAAGGAAGTGACGGAGGCCATAACGGTCTTACTGACATTATTGCAACACTACAAACCACCAACTTCCCACGATTAAGATTCGGTGTAGGCCATAACTTTCAGCGGGGCAGACAGGCAGATTATGTTCTTAGTGCATTCACTAATGATGAACATCAGCTACTGCCGGAACTGTTTAAACATTGTACAGCAGCTATAAAAAGCTTCATTATGGTTGGAATAAGTACAACGATGAATGATTTCAATAAAAAATAACAGGTTTTTCATGTATAAAATAGTATAATTAGATACTTTTGAGCATCATATTTTTATCAGCAGATGAAGAAACTCATACTCACATTTGCGCTGTTTTCAGTTGCATGTTGTATTAAAGCCCAAAATATTATTCTTTACGAAGGCTTTAATTCTTATAACGGGACAACCGGCTCCATTCCGTCCGGCTTTTCTATTTCATGGAATGATTCCACCAGTTCATTTTATAGCGGAGCTACCAGCTGCGGGCAGTCGTGCAATTCCTATAAATTCGGGATGGATTCAGCAACCATTTTAACTCCATTCTTTTCAAATGCAGGTTCAGTTCAGTTCTTCTTTAAAGGTAATGGAACATTAAATCCACAGAATACATTCTATATCTATGAATCTCCTGATGGGAATACCTGGAGCCAGATTGCTGCTATAGCCGGCTTTAATACTTCCCAGCAAACACTGGTTTATCCGCTTCAGCAAACTACCATTCAGTTAAAATTTTACTATTCAAAGCCAACCCTTGGGCTGAATGTTGCATTTGATGATTTAACAATTTTTGGTTCGGTGGGAATCCGTGAACACGTAACCGGTAAACAACCGGTAGTTTATCCGGCTCCGACAACCGGAGTACTGAATATTCTTTTTCCAGAAACGATTAAATCGTTTAATTACTCTGTTACGAATATTCTTGGTAAAGAATTAACATCCGGAAAAGTATTTCCTAACGGGTTAAAAAATGCTATTGACTTTTCAGATTTGGCAGACGGAATTTATTTTATCCGGGTCAAAAGCAGCCTTGGCGAAACAAGCCTGCGTTTTATTATTCGCAAATAGTTAGATACCCATTTTCTTTATATCACGGCTGCTTGACTTAATTTGGCAACTGTGAACCCAGTAAAATGATGAAAAATCCAATGGCCGTCTGGCTTTTTTCTGGTTGCCTGCTTATTTTTATTATGGTTAGTGTCGGTGGTATTACCCGGCTTACAGGAAGTGGTTTATCCATAACCGGCTGGAAGCTGATCAGAGGAACGATTCCACCTTTGAACGAAGCACAATGGCAGGAAGAATTTGAGAATTACAAGCAGATCCCTCAATACAAAGAGCAGAATTACTATTTTACTCTTGAAGACTTTAAGAGTATCTACTGGTGGGAATTTATTCACCGGTTTATCGGCCGAGTGATTGGAATTGTATTTATCATTCCGTTTTTATGGTTTTGGAAACATGGAAAGATCTCAAAAGAGCTAATGCCCAAGCTTCTTCTGCTGTTTTTCTTAGGTGCGCTGCAGGGTTTCCTGGGCTGGTATATGGTAAAGAGCGGATTAACTCAGAATGTTCGGGTAAGTCATATCCGACTTGCAATTCACCTCAGCAATGCATTTATCACATTCGGGCTGGCCTACTGGCTCATGCTTGAGGTAAGCCGAAAACCAAAGAACACTGCCACAATATTGCTGCCTACCCATTACCGGATGGCATGGATTGTAACCGGCATAGTTTTTCTTCAGATTATTTATGGTGCTTTTGTTGCAGGAACAAAAGCCGGTCATATCTATAATACATTCCCAAAAATGGGTACTGAATGGATTGCCTCATCAGTAACCTATGCGTTTGAACAAAATGGATTAAGTGCACTGGTCAATGATATTTCTGTTGTTCAGTTTGTTCACCGTACCATTGCCTGGCTGATTGTACTCACCATTCTTGGATGGTGGTATTTCTTTAATTTCAAAACCCCTATGCCTAAAACAAACTCTCAGAGAGCAGGTATCCGCTTCCTGGCAATGATGGTGATTCTTCAGTTTCTTCTCGGAATTTTCACAATTCTTTACTCGGTACCTGTATGGTTAGGTGTTGTTCACCAGGCAGGCGCATTCTTTCTTTTTGCAGGCAGTCTTTTTTTAATTCACCGGTTTACTGTTCCTAAGTCAGCTGTTGTTTCAGTCAATTGAAATAATGCTGTTTTCTTCTATACATTCCTCCCCCTGCAGCTTCAGGAATACCTGAGCCACGGTTGTTGTATCTTTGCGACAATACTCAACAATCCGGTTCAGGTTCTTTTCTTTCCAATAAACAAACCAGACCATACTTCCGTCTATATCATCCTTAGGACTTGGTATTCCAAATACATGCGCCAACAGATTGACCGGTGTATAACTCTTGTAATCGCCAAAGCGCCAGATATCCATAGTATCAAGATGGGCCACTTCCCATGGCTTTTTGCCGGCTGTATTCAGAATTGAGGGAAGTTTAACTCCATTAATCAGCATTCGTCTTGCCAGAAAAGGAAAATCAAATTCTTTACCGTTGTGGGCACACAACTGATGGCTTGGTTTTGAAAAATGATGATTTACCAACCCTGCAAAATCATTCAGTAATCTTTTTTCATCATCACCAAAAAATGATTTTATCCTTAACTGTCTCTGATTATCTTTCTCACTGATTACTCCAGTTGAGATACAAACAACTTTTCCGAATTCAGCATAGATACCCGCACGGTTATAGAGCGTAGCAGCCGAATCTGACTCCCCTTTCCTCAGAAACTCAGCTTTACGACTCCAGAGCTCTTTCTCATATTCAGTTAATTCATCAAATGATGCTTTGAGAGGAACTGTTTCAATATCCAGAAACAGAATATGACCGAATTTGTTCTGATTGCTCATGAGCAGCAGTTTAAACTTCAGGCTTTGTTCTTGTTCTTTTTTTCTCTCCGATTATTTTTTTATCCTTCAATCGTTTTTCTTTTGAACGTTCAGATGGCTGAGTTGATTTTCTTTTTCGTCTTGGTTTCAGTGCCTTTTCGATCATTTCAATCAGCTTTTGCTGTGCTTTAGTTTTATTGGCAAACTGAGATCGCTGTTCTGAAGAATTAATCCGCAAAATACCGTCTGCTGAGATCTTATTATTCAATTTCTTAAACAGGATATCTTTTTCCTCTACAGTTAAAAATTGAGATCCCAGAATATCCAAACTCAGTTCAATTTTTGTAGCTGTTTTATTTACATGTTGGCCACCTTTACCCCTGCTCGGAATAGCTTTGACTACTGTTTCTTTAAGGATATTTTTTGGATTAGTCTGCATAAACTGTTAGGTTAATAATTCAAATTCATCTGCATCATTTAGAAAAGGTAATACCCTTCTGGTCTTTTCAAGTTCGAGTGCTGAAAGTTTCACTGTTTCAACTGATTGAACTCCGGCTCTTGTTCTGCTCAGTTTCTTACCTCTTGAATCTAATACTACGGAATTGCCATTGTATGCAATTTTATTACCATCCGTACCAACACGATTCACCCCGGCAACATAGGACTGGTTTTCTATTGCTCTTGCCACCAGTAATTGCTTCCAATGTTCAATTCTGCGTTCAGGCCAACTGGCTATAAACAGGATCAGGTCATATCTCCGTGATACGATATTACGGCACCACACCGGGAAACGCAAATCATAGCAAATCATCGGGCATATCCGCCATTCCCGGAATTCAATAACCAGTTTTTCGCTTCCTGACGAAAAGTAGTTATCTTCCTTTGCCATCCTGAACAAATGTCTTTTATCATAATGAAAGATATTGCCATCCGGATTAATCCAAATCAGCCGGTTGAAATAATCATTGCCTTCTTTAATAATAAGACTCCCGGTAACCGCAGCATTGAGGCCAGCAGCCTTTTCTCTCATCCATTCCACACCTTCACCCTGCATGCTTTCAGCCAGCTTTTTAGAGTCCATGCTAAAGCCGGTTGTAAACATTTCCGGAAGAATTAGTACATCTGTTGAGTCTTTTTTAACTTTTTTAAGAAGTGTGGTAAAATGGTTCAGATTCCCTTTTTTATTCTCCCAAAAGAGTTTAGCCTGTACTATCGTTATTCTCAAATCTCTCATATCAACCAAAAATAGCTGTTTTTAGTAAATCCGAGTCAGGAAACCGGTTTTCAATTACAAAACGATATAAAAACTCGGCTTGTAATCATTTAGTAGCAGGATTAGGCGTTCATTCGGTTGTCTCCTGTAGCGGATCGTTTTTTATGCGGAACCACACATCAAAAATAACACCTGCAGTTACCAGCAAGACCCCGGATAAAGAGAGAATTGTATAAGTCTCATCAAAGAAGTAAAATCCAAAAGCAACGGCTAAAATCACTCCCAGATAATTGATAATTGAAACTTTTGCTGCTTTATCCTTCTGATAAGCACGGGTAAGATGTTCCTGTCCTAATTGAGTACTAATTCCAATCATCAGGATATAAAACCATTCAATCCCGTAAGGAGTAACCCAATTGAAAACTGAAAAAGCCAAACCCGTTATTGTGCCAATTAACTGAAAATGCAGAACCACAACCAGAGGATGTTCTTTACCGGAGAGTGTTCTAACCAGGTTATAAGCAAGCGCTGAAAAAACAGCCGATAAAATACCAATTCCCAGATAAAGAAATGAAATACGAGTGTCAAACCCCTTAATTATTGCCACCCCGGCAAATGAAATAAGAAAAAACAGCCATTGAACAGGGCGAATTTTTTCACTCAGAAAAAAGAATGCGATCACTGTTGTAAATACAGGTGATAAATATTGAACCGTAACCGCTGTCCCCAGAGGCATCTTCTTGATGGTAGCAAAGTAAGTCAGTAATGCGAGCGTACCGAAAACTCCTCTTAGAATCAAAAGTTTCTTGTTTGAACCTGTCCAGTTAATTTTAATCAATCTTAATATTCCAATACTCAACACTGTTGAAATGCCACATCGGAAAAACACCAGTTCCATAACCGGTAATCTTTCAGCAAACTTGACAAAGAGATTCATAATTGCAAACGACCCTACAGCAAGCAGCATGTGCTTAGTGCCTGATTGAAAATCGGGGAACAGCAGTTGCTTCACCCGGCAAAGTAATAAGTGAATCGGGTTATTGATTACCAAGAATTCAAAAGAATTCTTGAGATGGATGTAGGAATTCCGGTTATCTTTGACCCCCGCAACCCTGAAGCGTTGAAAGAGCAAAGAGATATAAACGATTTATTTAAGTCATTCGGCCAGCTAAAAGCATTAATTATAGGTGATTCAATGGTTGACACCTATATCTATGGACGGGTTGACCGGATCTCACCCGAAGCTCCGGTTCCGGTCGTAACGGTTTCAGGCAAGGAAGAAAGACCAGGAGGTGCGGCTAACGTAGCCTTAAATATAAAAGCATTAGGTGCCCGGCCGGTTCTGTGCTCTGTAATTGGTCAGGATGAGGCGGGTAAATCGTTTATCTCGTTAATGAAAAAGCTTGGATTGCCCGTAAAAGGAATTCTGGCCAGTAAACAACGACAAACAACTAAGAAGACAAGAATCATTGGCAACCGGTATCAGCTTTTGAGAATTGATGAAGAAGCTGCATTGATCTTGTCAGCAGCTGAAACCCGTCAGTTCAAGTCAATGATTCAGAAATTAATGCTCACCGAAAAGCCTGATGTCATTATTTTCGAAGATTATGACAAAGGAGTGATCAATTCAGAAATAATTAAATATGTGATGAAAATTGCTAATCAGGCTAATATCCCGGTTACTGTAGATCCCAAGAAAGAGAATTTTCATCATTATAAAGGAGTAACTTTGTTCAAACCAAACCTGAAAGAACTTAAGGAAGGCTTAAAACTCGATTTTCGCAATTTCCAAGAGATGCTCTCAAGTAAACAGGTAAAACAATTTGCCGGCAGGCAACAGATCAAGAATCTGATGGTTACCTTATCAGAACATGGAATCTATTATTCAGCAAATGGGAAGAGTGAGATTATCCCTGCCCATGTACGAAATATCAGTGATGTTTCAGGTGCGGGCGATACAGTTATCAGCGTAGCTTCTTTATGTATGGCATTAAATTTTCCTCCCGCCTCTACTGCGTCCTTAGCCAACCTGGCCGGTGGGCAAGTTTGTGAAAAGGCAGGAGTTGTGCCTGTGGATAAAATACAATTGCTGAACGAAGCTATTCAAGCTGGATTAGGTTAAACTTACACTCTAATGTCACTTATTAACCGGCTCAGGGAGAAAGTCAACCTGAAAATTTTCAGCAGTAAGGGCACAGTTCTGAAAATCATCAGAGTTCAGAGCGTATTTATTGCCTTACTTGGAATTGCTTTGTTGGTTTATGTTTTTGGATTTCCTCAAACAGATGAGACCCGTGAAATTGAAATCCTCTTTCTCAAATTTATTTTTGGATTTTATCTTCTTACCTACCTGGTAAGGCTATTTTATACGTTTGAGCCAGCTAAATTTATCAGACGGACGTGGCTTGAATTGCTCTTGCTGACACTGATTATAATTGAATCTCTCTCAGATTTAATTTTAGGGCAGCCTCTTGTTTTTCACATGGTGAAATCGATCCGCCAGGAAGAATACATTTTCTGGTACATGTATATTCTGCAGGTACTTCTCATCATTTTCCTTATAATTGATATTGCCAAACTCGGATTGCTGCTGGATTATCTCAAGATCAGTGCTCCGGGATTATTCATTTTATCCTTTCTGATTCTGATTGGAAGTGGTGCATTTTTGCTTTCTCTTCCTGAAATGACCACTGACGGCATGGGTGCTCCATGGCTTACTGCCTTATTTACTTCCACAACAGCCAGTTGCGTAACCGGGCTGGTCGTAGTAGATCCTGGTACCTTTTTTACAGCCAAAGGACAGGTTGTAATTATGCTGTTGATCCAGTTTGGTGGTTTAAATATTCTCTCGTTTGCTACTTTTTTTGCTTCATTCTATTCACGCGGAATGGGTTTGAAGCATCGCAGCATGATTCAAGATTACTTCAGCAGTGATATGCTTACTGATGCCCGAAGCCTATTACGTCAGGTTGTACTTACAACTCTGGTTATTGAATCATTAGGTGCTTTTGCCATCTTCTCACTCTGGAATCCTGAAATACCATGGAAAAGTCTAAGTGAAAAGATCTTTGTTTCGATATTCCATGCCATTTCCTGTTTTAACAATGCCGGAATCTCAACTTTTACTGACGGAATGTATAATCCATTAAATCAGCACTCATTTATTTTACACCTAGCAATGACGGTGATTATCTTTATGGGTAGTCTTGGATTTTATCCGATCCAGGATATTTTCGGAATTGAAAATATGCGGCAACGAATGAGGTTACCCTGGAAAGGATTAAAAATCAGTACTAGGGTTTGTCTTTACATGGCTCTGTTTTTGTCAATTGGTGGAGCATTAGGATTTTACCTGTTAGAGTCAGATAATACGATTCTGACTGATAAGCCGTTTGAAAGAATTATCACTTCTCTTTTCCAGTCAGTCTCTTCACGAACAACAGGACTTAACAGTATTGATTTTGGTATGGCTCATAACTCGACTCTGCTTCTTATTATTTTCCTGATGTTTGTTGGTGCCTCACCTGGTTCAACTGGCGGGGGGATTAAGACAACAACGTTCACTCTGATTATGCTTTCTGCCTATTCAACAGTGCGGGGAAAAAGAAACATTGAACTTTTCAAGAGAACCATTAGCTGGGAACTTCTCAACAAAGCTTTTTCAATATTTCTATTTTTTATTTCCTGTATCTTCTTAGGTACTTTTCTGCTTAGTATCACCGATCCCCAGTTTAGGGTTATCCAACTGTTATTTGAACAGGTTTCAGCGATGTGTACTGTAGGTATGTCAACCGGAATTACACCTGACCTGAGCAATGCCGGCAAACTAATTATTATTTGTACAATGTTTATTGGCAGAATTGGTCCTCTCACCCTTGCCTTTGCGTTGAGTAAGAAAGTTAAAACCGTTAATTACCGTTATCCTGAAACCCATTTTATGGTTGGATAGCATTTTTCAAAAATGCCAACAATACTTCCCTATAAAAATCAGAAAAGCAGCAAGCAAAACCAGGTTGAACAGATGTTTGATAGCATTGCTCACCGGTATGATTTTCTGAACCATTTGCTGTCATTGGGTATTGATAAAAAATGGCGGAAAGCAGTTGCGAATGAATTACGCAAATCCCGTCCGGCAGTAATTCTTGATGTTGCTACCGGAACGGGTGACCTTGCTTTTACACTTGCTTCCGAATTACAAGCTGAAATAACTGGTATTGATTTATCGGCTAATATGCTTGAACAGGCCCGGCAAAAGAAAAACAAATTTTATCCTGAAAAAAAGATCCGTTTTGTCCTTGCAGATGCCGGAGCTATTCCTTTTCCCGACCACTCATTTGATACCTGCACTGTTGCTTTTGGAGTCAGAAATTTTGAAACGATTAGCAGTGGGCTTCAAGAAATGAACCGGGTTCTTTGCATTAATGGAACTCTGGCAATCCTGGAATTTTCGATTCCCGAACATTTTCTGACCAGGCAATGTTACCTGCTGTACTTCCGTTATATACTTCCTGCAATTGGACGATTTTTCTCAAAAGACAAAAATGCCTACGGCTACCTCCCTGAATCAGTCAGTGCCTTTCCGGCTCCTGCACTTTTTATTGAGCAGTTGCAACAATGCGGATTCAGCAACATCAGGCACCGGTATCTTACCTTTGGCATTGTCTCTCTTTACACTGCTCAGAAACTTTGAATGTTAAGACCGGTAATCTTTTATGTAATTCTGATTTCACTCCAAGGAATTTCTGTACCGTCTTCCGGACAGCGGAATACAGTTCAGAACCTTCCAAAGTATGATCAGCAAAGACTACATTTCGGCTTTCTGTTAGGAACCAATAAAACTGACTTTGTCATCAGAAGAATCGGAACCTTTACTTACCTGGACTCACTCTATGTAGTTGAGGTCAGACCCACCAGTGGATTCAATCTCGGTATTGTAAGTAACCTCAGACTGGGTAATCATTTTGATTTAAGATTTGTTCCTGATTTGTCTTTTGCCCAACGCGATTTAATTTATTCCTTCTATGTTAATGATGTTCCGTTCAGTACCACTGTTAAGCAAATTGAAAGTACGTTTCTTGAGTTTCCACTTGAACTGAAGTTCAAATCAGCCCGTGTGAACAATTACCGGGCTTATGTTACTGCCGGGATCAGATATAGCATTGACATGGTTTCTCAGGCTAAGGTAGAAAATAAAGATCGTGATTTTGTACGGTTATCCAGAAAAGATTACGGTTACACGATTGGGCTTGGATTTGACTTTTACATGCAGTTATTTAAACTTTCTCCAGAGATAAAAATGTATCATGGCATTCCTGATATGTTAGTTACGGATAATAAAATTTTCTCTGCATCACTAAACAGCCTGAGGTCAAAGATTTTTATGTTTTCACTTACTTTTGAATAGATCTACCGGTGAATGAAACCTGATTCTGCTTACCGGCATCTCTTTTATATAAGCGCTTCTTTCCCTTAGTCATTCCTTGCCGGTCAGATTAAAATCTGAGAATTTGTAATCAAAAACTGTGAGAATAATTTCCTCATTGTTGAAGTCTGCCCAAGAAAAATAGATGCTTACGGAATAATCAGGCAAAAGCAAACCATTCCTTACAAAAAGGCACTTTTATTGTTAGATAAGAGTAACCCCGTTTTACTAACTCCGTTTGACTGTTTAATTACACTAAACAACAACTATGCGACAATTAAGAATTACAAAACTTGTTACCAATCGTGATACTGCCTCGCTTGATAAATACCTGAATGAAATCGGGAAACTTCCCTTGATAACTGCAGAAGAAGAAATTGTTCTGGCGAAGCGAATTAAACAAGGAGATCATGAAGCACTTGAAAAGCTTACCAATGCAAATCTGCGTTTTGTTGTTTCTGTTGCCAAACAATATCAGAACCAAGGTCTGACCTTAGGCGATCTTATCAATGAAGGAAATCTTGGGCTGATTAAAGGCGCTCAACGGTTCGATGAATCAAGAGGATTCAAGTTTATCTCCTATGCTGTCTGGTGGATCAGGCAATCCATTTTGCAGGCACTGGCTGAACAATCAAGAATTATCCGGCTGCCTCTAAACAAAATCGGGTATATCAATAAAATCAACAGACTATTTAATCAGTTAGAACAGGATTTTGAAAGAGAACCTACAAACGAAGAATTGGCTCAGGCTCTTGAAATTAGTCCTTCTGATGTTATTGACACTTTAAGTTATGCTTCAAAACCTCTGTCGGTTGATGCGCCAATGGGAACAGAAGAAGACGGAACCCTTCTTGATTTTATACAGGGTGAAGACAACCAATCGCCCGATAATCAGATGATTTCTGAATCTTTGAAAAGAGAAATCAGCAGGGCACTTGACACCCTGAGCCCTCGTGAAGCAGAAGTTATCCGCATGTACTATGGTTTAGGTGAAGGCAGACTTCCGCTTACACTTGAAGAAATTGGTGAACAGATGGAGCTAACCCGTGAGCGGGTCAGGCAGATTAAAGAGAAAGCAATTCGCAGGCTGAAACATAAATCATGCAGTAAGATCCTGAGAACATACCTTGGATAACACGTTGCTGAGCTATTGGCTCAAACCATTTCTTGTTGCTCCTAATTCCGGCTTTACTTACTAAGCTGCATTTTTAGCAGTGCTATATTTGTTACTCGCAGAAATGCATTACCCCATCAATTTCCGGGTTACAACCTTCATAAACTCCCTTTCCAGAATCAGATGAGCTAAATCTGCTGCATCGAATACATTCTTTGAACCGGCTTCACTCACATCAATCCTGTAGAGTAACTGCTGAAGCACATCAGGTGCGTCACGCATACATTTCTCAATTACCGCAACCAGTTGAACCATCAGTTCCTGATAGTACGTAAATTCACATACAGGTAAATGAATTTCGAATCCGGCCTGTGAAAAATCTTTAACTAGCTGTAAAGCCGTATCGCGGATAGCCTCCAGATCATACCGGTATTTTTCAACCGAAACTCCATATTCAGGCATGATCTGTATCAAAACGGATAACCAGCCTGCTGACGGGCTTGCCGCCAATCAGGTGTTTTTGAACAATTTCACTCACATCCTCAGGAGTTAATTTACCGTAAAAGACCCCATCCGGATAGACAACTGCGGAAGGACCATAATCACATGCATCCAGGCAACCCGTATACTGAGCTCTTATTTTATGATTCAGACCCGCTTCCTTAATCTGCCTTTTAAATTCCTGAACCAATGCCATTCCTCTTTCCTTTCCACAACTTGGACGGTCAGAATTTACCCTTTCATTCATACATACAAAGACATGATGTTTGTATTTCATAAGCCAAAAATACAACTTGCAGCTAAAGACTTCGTTTAACTTTGCCGGCATATCAAGAAAATCAATTATGAAAGAATTGATCGAAACCTTTACAACTCAGCTGAGTGATGCTATTGAAATTGGCAAGAAAGCGGAACTGACCCAACCGTCACATGAAATCAAGAACATTCTCATTTCCGGATTAGGGGGTAGCGGAATTGGCGGAACTATTGTTTCACAGCTTTTGTCCGGAGAGTTGAAAGTCCCGGTTATGGTGAACAAAGATTATTTTATTCCAAACTTTGTTACAAAACATACGCTGGTACTTATTTCATCCTACTCTGGAAATACTGAAGAGACTATCCAGGCACTGGCAGACTCCATGAAAGCCGAAGCTAAGATTTGCTGTATTTCTTCTGGCGGACAGGTGGTCGACATTGCCAGAGCTAATAAACTTGATCATATTGTAATACCTGCAGGGAGGCCTCCCCGCTCAGCATTAGCATATGCATTTACTCAATTGTTTTATATCCTCAAAGGTTATGGACTTATCAGTAACAGTTATGAAAAATCGTTAAGTGATGCAATAACTTTGTTAAAGAGTGAATTAGAATCGATAAAGTCAGAGGCTTATTATCTTGCAGAAAAACTTCACAAAAAAATCCCGGTTATTTACAGCGATGCTGCTTATGAAGGAGTGAGTATTCGATTCCGGCAACAGATTAATGAAAATTCGAAAATGCTTTGCTGGCATCATGTACTTCCGGAAATGAATCATAATGAGCTTGTTGGCTGGACCACTCCGAATGATAAACTGGCTGTTATTTTCTTCCGAAGCCCTGATGATTACAAACGAACTCAGTTACGGATGGAACTCACCAAGAAAATAATCTCAAAATACACACCTCATATTTTTGAAATATGGGCAAAAGGCAGGACGGCTATTGAAAAAACATTGTATCTGATTCATCTGGGTGACTGGATAAGCTGGTACCTGAGTGAAATCATGCAGATTGATGCAACAGAAGTGAAGGTGATTGACTTTCTTAAAAGTGAGCTTTCAAAGAGCTGATTTTCTTATCCTGCGAGGTTGTCTGGTAAGCCAATGTTGCAAGCGGTTAGTTCTATTTTTTTTTAAAAACAGCCCGGTAGATTGCTCCGGGAAAAATACGCAGCTGGAGACTGTAGATTATGCTGTTAAAGTTTTCAGTGATATTGCTGTTATCTTTCAGCATGACTCTGAAACCAAGCCCGGCTCCAACACCAAGCCACCGGGTAATTTTATATTGTGTATTACCTGACATGACCAAAAGTGAAATTCTCTTTTGATCAACTTTACCTTTCTGGCCTGCCGCATTCAGGTAATAGAAGAAATAAGAGCTGCCGAATCCCAATGAGTTATGAATATTGATTTCCCAGGGATAGCGGTTATAAAAAATGTAGTCAAAGCTTAGCGGAATAAAATTCAATCTTAACCGGGCATTCAGAATTGTATCGTGCTCAAATACCCCTGTAATTAATTTCTGTTTTACAATATCTGAATTAAGCTCATAAATTCCAATCCCCAGCCGTATTCTACGGTTAAATTCAAGTCCGGTTTTTAATCCAATGGTATTTGCCGGCTCCCTAGAAACAAACGAATTATAAGTATCTAGCTGAAGAAAAAATCTTGGTTTCTGGCGAAAACTGTAACGAATGGTATCCCAGATCTGAGCTTTAGTTTTTAGACCTGTCAGCAGAAAAACCATAACCAGACAGAGAATTTTACGATTCAGCTTCATGAATACTAAGCAATGAGAGCTTTACAAATTTCAAGATGCAACAGCTGTTATGGAATAATGAGCTGCTGCAATTTATTCAAAATAGAGGTTACAACTCATATCCTGACTTACATTCCTCTTCTGATTTTTCCCTTATGCCTGACAACCTGTTTTTGCAAAGCAGCCATAACTAGGTCAGTAGCTTCTTCAAAAGTTGAACACTGTTCTTTCGCAAAAAGCTCCTTACCCGGAACCAGCAATTTTATCTCTACAATTTTATTTTCAGGTTTACCGGCACTATCAACTCTTAAGAAGACATCACACGATTTGACTCCGTTAAAGTAATTGGTCAGCTTTTCAGCTTTAAGCTTAATGTAGTCAGCCAGTCTATTATCAACTTTAAATCGAATTGCCTGAATTGTTATCTCCATAGTGAATGACTTTCTGTGTAATCAGGCTTTGGGATGCGCCTGTTTGTAAATAGCTTTGAGTTGCTCAATGGTATTGTGGGTATAAACCTGGGTTGCAGCCAGGCTTGCATGCCCCAGGATTTCTTTAATTGCATTGATATCAGCACCACTGTTAAGCAGATGTGTAGCAAATGTATGCCGCAGCACATGTGGGCTTTTTTTACCCGGAACTCCTGACATGGAAAGATGTTTTTTGACTATCGAATAAATCCCGACTGGACCCAAAGGCTTCCCATTCTTTCGAATCAAAACAAGCTGATTGCTGACTCGTTTATTTTTTTCAATCAGAAAAATCCTGAGTGTGGTTGCCAGCGATGAAAGCATTGGAATAATCCGTTCTTTATTTCTTTTGCCAATGACCCGAATAACTCCCTGACTAAAATCAATATCCTGATCCCGCAGCGCGGCCAGTTCAGCCCTTCGCATTCCGGTAGCATAGAGAGTTTCAAGCACCGTTCTTTCCAGATGTCCGTCATAATTGTCGTCAAAATGATGACTATCAAAAACCTCCTGCATTTTCTCCTTTTGTACAAAATGAGGCAATTTGCCCGGTATCTTGGGGGCTATAATCTTCTGCATCGGGTTGCTGGGCAACAGACCTTCACGAACCTGGAACTTGTAAAATGACCGAAGAGAAGATATTTTACGGGTTATGCTGCGTGCTTGAATGCCGGCATCAATTAAACTGACAATCCAAGACCGGATGTAAAAATGAGTAGCCTTATTGATATTTTGCTCTTCGTACTGTTCTTCCAGAAAAGTAATAAATTGTTCGAGATCACTCTGATAGGCTTTAATCGTATAGGCTGAGAATCGCTTCTCGTAACGGAGGTATCGTAAAAACTTACCGGTCATAACCAAGTTCAAACTTAAAACCAAAACCCTTTTTAAGGTAAACTTTACCAGCAGAATTAATAACAGATTTTCCCACAAGATTATTTTAAAAATTACCTCAATCATAAAATAATCTGCCAGATTACTCATTTACCTTAGCAGATCTTCATGCGGCTATGCAACCAAACGAAACGGGTAAGAAAAGAAATTGGTTCAGAATACTGATAGCTCTCATTTGCATTGGTTCGGGAGGCTGGTTACTTACCAACTGGATTGGTAAGCAAATTAAACCAATAGTTATTGCTGCACTGAGTAACCAACTTTCAGTCCCGGTAACAATAAAAGAAGCCCATTTTAGTCTGATTACCAACTTCCCTTATGCTTCTGTAACGCTTACCGATGTTGTTGCCTTGCCGGTATTTACAGAAAAATTCGACACTTTGTTAAATGTCAGGAAATGCTCTGTTCTTGTCCGATGGGATCACCTGTTTGCAAAAGAAATGGTAATCAGAAGAATAATAATTGCTGACGGGTTGTTGAATCTTCACATTGATTCATCCGGGAATGAAAATTACCTTATCTGGAAAAGTGATTCAGTGAAATCAGGTCAGCTTGATATTAACTTAATTGAATTGGAGCAAGTCATGTTGAAATACCAGAATGACCAGGCCAGCCAACAGTTGAACTGCCTTATTGACCAAGGTAAGGTTTCGGCAGTGATAGGTGAACAATTGAAAATCGGAGCAGAATGCAGCCTGGCTCAGCCCGAATTAATTATTGATCAGATTACTTACTTACGAGGACAACCGGTAAGGCTTATGCTTGCAATGGATTACAATAAAACAACCGGAGAATATCTATTTGAAAAATCAAGCCTGGAAATTGCTGACTTATCCTTTGCTCTTAACGGCAAACTGACTGATAAAGATGAGTACTCAGACTATGCCCTGAGCATCTCTGCTGAACATGCCAAACTTGGGTCGGTCTTGTCAGTTATCCCAGAAAAATATTCAGCCAAATGGCGTAAGTTTAAAACGAATGGATTCGCCAGCCTTAAAATATCAGTAAAAGGAAGGCAAGACAATAAACAAAAACCGGTATATCAAATTTCATTTAAAGCGGAAGATTGCAAACTGACAGCCAGCCAGCCCAAAATCACACTTGAGAACATCAATCTGACTGGTGAGTTTATCAGTATGACAAATAAAAAAACGGAACACATTGAAATCCGTCACTTTGATGCCTTGTTAAACAATAAGAAGATAAACGGAAGACTGATTATTGATAACCTGAAAGATCCCTGGGTAAAAGCCCGTTTCAACTCAGAGGCTTCTCTTGAAGACCTGAGTCGTTTCTACATACCCTCTTACCTGAAAGGCATTTCAGGTGATCTGATTATCCGTAACGGTGAGTTTGCCGGCAGGTTAAACGATCCACTCACCCATATATCATCTGGTAGTATCAGCATCCGAGATGCTGCTATCACATTTCGCGACAGACCTGTTAGTATATCCAATATTGAAGCTTCTCTAAAACTTGATAAAAACTACCTGGTAGTTCAGAATTTTTCAGGTAATACCCTCTTAAGTGATTTCGCTTTTGCCGGAAGCTTTATAAACCTGTGGAGTTATTTGTTTAGTACAGCAACTCTTGAGCTAAACGGCACACTTCAATCTTCACTGCTTGATTTTAATGAAATCCTGAGAAAAGAACAGAGTCCTTCAAATGTTACAGTTTACCGGATTCACTTTGCTGATGATTTTTCCTTCCAGCTGAAGATGCAGATCCAGCAGATTAAGTTTAACCAATTCCTGGCATCCGATGTAACGGGTTCTGTTTCACTTCAAGACCGTTCCTTCAGAGCCCGTGATGTCTCATTTCACGCAATGGATGGCAGTGCGACAATCTCAGGAAGTATCTCTTCCATGTCTAATGATAGTCTGAACATCCGGACTGATGCAATATTACACCAGATCAATATCAACAAAATGTTTCAACAGCTTGGCAACTTCAACCAGGATGTAATTACGGATAGGAACCTGAAAGGGCAAATCACCGCACGGTTAAAAATGACTTCCGACTGGACTGACCGGCTTGACTGCAATACCCAAACAATAGTAGCCGAATCCGAAATCACGATTGAAAGTGGAGAATTGAATGATTTTGCTCCGATGCTGGCACTTTCAAAATTCCTGAAGGGCAGTGATCTGAACCACATCCGATTCTCAACACTGAAAAATCAGATTGAAATTAAATCACGCCAGATTATTATACCGCAAATGGAAATAAAATCTTCAGCAGCTGATGTTTCCATTTCGGGTACTCATTCATTTGACAACATGATTGAGTACCGTGTTCAGCTTCTGCTTTCCCAACTTACCGGCAGAAAAGTAAAATCACTGCATACAGAATTTGGACAAATCGAAGAAGATAATCTCGGAAGGACCCGATTGCTGCTGAAATTAAGCGGTCCGGCAACTCAACCCCGTATTACCTACGATACAAAAGCACTTAAAGAAAAAATTGCAACTGAATTTAAAAAGGAAAAACAGATAATAAAGGAGCTGCTTAAAGATGAATTTGGAAAGAATAAGACTGATGAAAAAGTACAGAAAGAAAATAGCAAGCAAAAAGAACTTGAAATTGAAGAAGAAGATTAACTAATATGCTGTTCGAAGTATGTTGCCAGCATGCTGCTGATTCACTCCGTGCTCAGCAGGCAGGTGCCCAACGGATTGAACTTTGCCGCAATCTGGATGTTGGAGGACTGACTCCCGAAACAGAGGAAATCATTTTGGCCAGAAAGTATCTGTCCATTCCGCTGCATATCATGATCCGGCCGCAAAGCAGAACTCTTCATTATAGTGAATCTGACATTCAGCAGATGGAATCGGATATTCAGAAAGCAAAAAATCTGGGTGCTGACGGAGTTGTTTTCGGCTTACTAAATGCTTACTATGAAATTGATTTATCACTAACAAGCCACCTGACAGAACTGGCCAACCCGCTGCATGTAACTTTTCACCGTGCATTTGATGCTGCCAAAAATCCGGCTGATGCTCTTGAGCGAATTATAGCTGCAGGCTGCAATACGCTTCTGACTTCAGGCGGGCGGTCCGTTGCAACCGAAGGAAAAGTAGTGATCAGCCAGTTAGTGCAACAATCTAAGGATCGAATCACAATTATGGCCGGTAGCGGAATCAATTCAGAAAACGTTATTCCCCTGATTCAAGCCACAAAGGTAAAAGCAGTTCATGCATCGGCAAGGATTACTATAAATGGCCAGAAAGAAATGAGTTCTGACTTAATTTCTGAAATTTCAAAACTTTTGAACCTTTACTGAGGTTACTTGAGGTATGAATCAACGGGTACTAATTGCCGGTGGTAGTGGTTTGGTTGGCAAAAAACTTACAGAGATACTTTCATCAGAAGGTTACGATGTCAGTATCCTGACCCGTAAAAAGTCACCTCTTCTGAAGATAGAACAGTTTGAATGGGATCCGGTAAAAAATAAGATTGATGACAAAGCATTTGAAAACGTCCGCATTCTTATCAATCTTGCCGGAGCAGGGATTGCTGATAAGCGATGGACAGCTAACCGAAAACAGGAAATTATCAGGAGCCGAACTTCAGCAGCCGCTGCACTCTATGATTTTTTAAATTCACAATCTCACCAAATTCAGGTTGTTATTCATGCTTCTGCAATCGGAATCTATAAGAATAACTTATCGGAACTCCTGGATGAGTCGGCTGTACATGGGAATGATTTTATTTCATCAACCGTTATTGAGTGGGAAAAACAAACAACTCGCTTTTCAGAGCTTAAAATCAGGACTGTTATTTTTCGTTTTGGCATAATTCTGTCTGCTGATGACGGTGCATTCAACAAAATGCTCAAGCCGTTGCGCTTCCGGATTGCAGGTATTGTTGGAACTGGTCGCCAGATGATGAGTTGGGTACACATTGAAGATACCTGCCGGGCAATTATTTATGCCATTAAAACCGATAGTATGAGTGGAATTTATAACTTAGTTAGCCCTTATCCTGTTTCAAATCAGCAACTGATGCAGGAATTGATAAGACAAAAAAAAGGAGTTTTTTTGAAGGCCTATGCTCCATCTTTTGCTTTAAGGCTGATCTTAGGACAGCGAGCTGAGATATTGCTTAACGGAGCCATTGTTTCCTCCAAAAAACTGGTTGATAAAGGATTCCGGTTCCGGTTCCCTGAAATAGCACCAGCAATTGCTAACCTATTAAAAGCAAGATAATCAGCTGAATGCTTTTTTCATCAGTTCTGCCTGTTCTCTGATATGGGTCTTATGAGAACCTGTTGCCGGGCTGGCTGCCGGTGGCCGTGAAATAAATTCGATGTCTCTGTATCCTTTCAGGCTAATTTGCAGATACCAGTTAGCTCCCATATTGGCAGGCTCTTCCTGAATCCAACGGACTGTTGCCTCTTTTGAAATTGCTGCTAATATGGCTTTCAGTTGTTTCTCCGGTAAAGGATATAATTGTTCAAGCCTGATCAATGCTACATCGTTTCGGTTATTATTTCTGATTTCAGCCAATAAATCATAGTAAACTTTACCGGAACACATCAAAACAAGTTTTGCTTTTGACAAGCTTGTTTTATCAGGAGCAATCACTTCTTTAAACCCTCCGGAAGTAAATTCATCAATTGCAGATACACAATCCGGATGGCGAAGCAGGCTTTTTGGAGTAAAGACAATAAGCGGTAACCGAAACGGTTGATAGAGTTGCCTTCTTAATACATGAAAAAAGTTAGCAGGAGTTGAACAATTAACAAGATACATATTTTCATCTGCACACATTGCCAGAAAACGTTCAATCCTTGCACTGCTATGCTCGGCTCCCTGACCTTCATATCCGTGAGGAAGCAACATTACCAGTCCGTTCTGACGGTTCCATTTTACCTCAGCACTACTGACATACTGATCAATAATAATCTGACCTCCGTTACAGAAATCACCAAACTGAGCTTCCCAGAGGGTAAGCGAATAAGGAGATGATAAGGCGTAACCGTATTCAAATCCAAGGGCTGCATATTCAGACAACAATGAATTGTAGATATAATAATTTGCCTGATCTGGCTGAAGGTGCTGAAGCGGAATGTATCTTTCTTCTGAATCTTCAACCGTCACAACAGCATGGCGATGCGAAAAAGTACCACGTTCAACATCCTGGCCTCCCAGTCTTACAGCCTTTCCTTCCATGAGCAGAGTTGCATAAGCAAGCAATTCTCCCATTGCCCAGTCAAGTGGCTTATTTTCTTCAATCATTTTTTTTCGTTCATCAAAAAGCCTGATTGTTTTATTGAAGAATTTTTTATCAGCAGGCAATGTTGTTAACCCCAATCCAGCCCGGAAAATCGTATTGACAGAAACTGCAGTGTCAGGTGAATGTTCAAAATCTTCAGTCACTGATCTTCGTAGGCCTGTCCAGCTTCCTTCCAAGGCTTTACTCACTTTCTGCTTTGATTGTTTTTTGGCAGTTTCAAGACTTTTGTCAAGCAATTCACGAAACTCCAGATCCATTTGCTTTACCATATCCGCCTCTAATTCACCTTGGCTTATAAGTTTATTCTTATAAATCTCACGTGCATTAGGATGAGCAGCAATCGCCTTGTAAAGTAAAGGTTGAGTAAAACGTGGTTCATCTCCTTCATTATGGCCGTATTTACGATATCCCAAAATATCAACAAACACATCCCGATGAAATTCCTGTCGGAATTCCATTGCCAGCCTGATGGTAAATGCCAGGGCTTCTACATCATCTGCATTAACGTGGAAAACCGGTGAAAGAGTCACTTTAGCTACATCAGTACAATAGGTACTTGAGCGCGCATCCAAATAATTTGTTGTGAACCCTACCTGATTATTAATAATAAGATGGATTGTTCCTCCCGTGTGATAACCTTTCAGTAAAGACATCTGGATAACCTCATAAACCACACCCTGAGCAGCAATGGCCGCATCCCCATGAATCAGAATCGGGGCAATCATCTCGGCAGTTCCTCCTGCTGTTTGATCAATTTTTGCCCGAACCATACCCTGCACAACAGCATCAACCGCTTCCAGATGGGAGGGATTGGGGGTAACGCTTAGGTGCACCTTCTTTCCTGCTCTGGTTTGAATGTCCGATGAATAGCCCAGGTGGTATTTCACATCGCCAGCAAAAAAGTGATCTTCTAATTCGAGCCCTTCAAATTCAGTAAAAATTTCTTCATACTTTTTACCAAGAATATTGGCCAATACATTGAGCCTGCCTCGATGAGCCATTCCAATGACATATTCTTTGATCCCAAGTTCTGCACCATGATCAATAACGGCATCCAGTGCCGGAATCAGGGTTTCACAACCTTCAAGTGAAAATCGTTTCTGGCCAACAAACCGGGTATGCAAAAAATTTTCAAATGCAACTGCTTCATTTAACTTTTTAAGCAGATATTTTTTTTCTTCGATTGAATAGGAAGGAGTATTCAGTGTGCTTTCCATGCGTTCTTCCAGCCATTTGGTAATTCTGGTTGTACGGATATCCTTGTACTGAACACCAATCGAAGCACAGTAAGTTTGCTCTAACCTTTGAATGATAGACCGCAAGGTTGAAGGGCCGGCACCTATTTCTGTACCTGCTTGAAATACGGTATCCAGATCTTCGTCTGATAAACCAAAGTTTTCTTTGTCAAGGGTCGGACTGTATTTTCTTCTTTCTCTGACCGGATTAGTTTTTGTAAATAAATGTCCTCTGGAGCGATAGCCATTGATTAAGTTTAGTACTCTGAATTCTTTTCTAACCTGTTCGGGGATTACTCCTTCTGCTTCCCCGAATGAAGAGCGTGCAAATTCAAAACCTTCAAAGAATTTTTTCCATCCTTCATCTACCGATTCCGGTTGATTTAGATACTTTCTGTACAAGCTTTCAATTGCCTCAGGGTCTGTATTGCTTATATAAGTGTAACTCATGACTTTAAAGAAAGCAAAGGTACTATAGATAAATTTGAGAAACTGATTTTCAGGCAACTGCCATAGCTGCAATGCTAATCTGTGCTCCGGTTCCTTGAATTAATGTTTCAGCACAGGCAGCCAGTGTTGAACCTGTTGTTATCACATCATCAATTAGCAGAATATGACGATATCCCCGGAAAACTCCAGGTTTAATCTGAAAAACACTTCCGACATTCTCCCATCGCTCGTAACGGTGTTTTTTTGTTTGTGTCTCTGTTTTAACAGCCCTGTAAAGCAGTTCTGTTTCTACCGGGCATCCCAAACATTGTGCAATAGCATCAGCTAACAATTCACTTTGATTATAGCCGCGTGTCCGAATCCTTGAAAAATGTAACGGTACTGGAATCACTGCATCCGCGCTGTTGAACCAATCTGACTGTTTTAAGTCATTCCCAATCAGATTTCCCACAAACGCTCCAATCTCCCTGGCTCCACTATATTTCAGGTGATGAATCAGTTTCTGAACCCGTTGCCCTTTGCTGAAATAAAAGTAAGCAGTTGCACTTTTAATATTTACCTTGCCCCAGAACTTCTTCTCAACCGCATTCCCTCTATAAGTATGAAAGTTTGTACGGGGTAAATGATAAAGACAAAAAGTACAAATCACTTCTTCCCCTCTTAACAATGCCTTACCACATGCCTGGCAACATACCGGATAAAAAAGATGAAGAATGGAATAAAACTGTGTATTGATCTTCATTCAAATGCTAAGATATAGCTAATACTTAAGTATAAATTTGCCGGAAACTTTCCTAAATATGACACGTATGAAATGGAAATTTATACTTTCGGGCAGAATAATTTTAAGTACGGCCCCAAAAACTATATTCTATGCAGGAAAATTTTGACTCCCCTGAATTTGAAAACAAAGAACAGGACTCAAAAAAAGTAATCGTTATTGTTGTTATTTCGATTTTACTTGCTGTTAACGGGCTATTGCTCTGGCAGTTTTTTGATAAGAAAACTCACCTGGAAGAAGTGAATAAGACACTGGATTCGACCATTGCTGAACGTGATGAAATTTCATCCGAACTGAAACGGGTGAAAACCGAATATGAAAAAATCAGTCAGGAAAATGCCGGCTTACAAAGCCAGCTGGCAGCCAAGGATGAAGAAATAAAATCCAAAATTGATGAGATTCAGCGGCTTGTTAATTCTGGTGATGCTGCACAGCTTAAGCGTGCTAAAGAAGAATTGGCAGTATTGAGGCTGATGAATCAGACCTATGTTTCCCAAATGGATTCACTTAAGGCAATTAATGAAAAACTCAATGTTGAAAACCTGTCATTGAATCAGAATCTGAGTGAAGAACGCGGTAAAGTTCAGTCATTATCCCTTGAAAACACACAGCTGGCAAATAAAGTTGCAATTGGTTCTGTTCTTCGTACAACTAATCTGAAAGTTATCTGTGTCAGATACAAATCAAACGGGCGGGAAGTTGAGACTAACAAGGCAACATCGGTTGAGCGGTTTAAAACTTGCTTTACAATTCTCGAAAATGCTGTTATTGACCGCGGCACGAAAGATGTTTATATTCGAATTCTAACCCCCGATGGTGCGGTATTAAGTACCAGTACAGAGACTTTTATGTATAACAGCCAGGCCATACTATATACTTCTAAAGACACGTTTGATTATGATAACAGCCAGACCAATCTTTGCTTTTACAGCAACAAAGGAACAGGCCTGGTAAAAGGTAAGTACCTGGTAGAAGTCTATTCAGGCGGGAATCTAATTGCCTCCACAAACCTGGTTCTTAAATAGAGCTTATTTTTTAAACCGTTGTGCCAGGCCGACAAAGTCCTGCCATGTTAATTGCTCTGCTCTTTTTTGTAATACCAAATCCGTTTCGGGCTGTTCACCGATTACCGGCTTTAACGCATTTCGCAGTTTTTTTCTTCTTTGATTAAAACCAGCTTTAACAAGCCTGACAAAAAGTTTTTCATCACAATTCAGCTTATCAATCTTGTTTCTCCGCATTCTAATAACAGCTGAGTGAACATCTGGAGGGGGAAAAAAATCTGTCGGTGGAAGGGTAAACAGCAACTCCACATCATAAAACGCCTGGAGAAGTACACTTAAAATTCCATATTCCCGGCTTCCTGGCGAAGAGGCAATCCGTTCTGCTACCTCCTTCTGCAACATAAGCACACATTCCTGCACCTGCTCCCGATGGTCAAAAATCATGAACAATATCTGTGAAGAAATATTGTACGGCAGATTACCCAAAACACCAAATTGCTCTCCAAACCGGCTCCAATCAGTACTGAGAACATCTGCCAAAATCAATTCTACATCTTCAGGTAAATACCTTTTTAGGTAGCCTGCAGCTTCTTCATCAATCTCAATCGTGGTCAATTGAAATTCAGTGTTAAGCAACAAGCAGGTAAGTGCTCCGGTACCCGGTCCGATTTCAACCAGATTCTTATACCCATGATGTCCCGTTAGTGAGTCGACAATCCGGTTAGCTGCTTCTGTATTTATTAAAAAATGCTGTCCAAGTTTCTTTTTTGGCTTAACCACCTTATTGATTTTTAATAAACCGGGTAATTTTTTCAGCCAGAACTGATGCTATCTTCAGATCCGACTCTTTCGTTAATCCGGCAATATGTGGTGTGAGAATTACATTTTCACACTTTTGGAGATATTCAAAATCCGGATTGCTGCCAGATGATGTCTGCTCAAATGAGAACTTCTCAAAATCAAAAACATCTAAACAGGCACCTCGGATCTTTCCTGACTTCAGTGCTGCTACTAACGCAGCAGTTTTAACAACCTTACCCCGTGAAGTATTAATAATCCAAACAGGTTTGCGGCAACTGTTAAAAAACTCATCATTTACCATTCCACATGTTTCCTTGCTGATCGGAACATGCAAACTGATTACATCAGCTTGTTGCAATACCTCAGTGAGATTCGTTTGAACGACAAACGGAAACTTCTTGCTGTCTATTTGAATGTATTTGTCGTATGCCAGGATTGCCATCTCAAATCCACTGATTTTTTTTGCTAACACAGAGCCCGTATTTCCAAATCCAATGATCCCCAAAGTTTTACCGGAAAGTTCAAATCCTCTGTTGGCTTCACGTTTCCATACATTTGCTCTGACTTCATTATCGGCAATCAAAATCCGCTTTGCCAAACACAGTATCATTCCAATAACATGCTCTGCAACTGCATCCCGATTCCCTTCAGGAGCATTCAGGCAGACAACATTTCTCTTTATGGCTTCATTTACATCAATGCTTTCCATTCCTGCACCGGCACGGGCAATAAATTGAAGATTGACGGCTTTATCCAAAAATTTCACATCAATCTTCATTCGGCTCCGGATCACAACTCCGTTATAATTTCTAACCTGCTCCAGAACTTTTTCGGAAGACCATTCACTTCCATCTATGCAATTTATCTTTTCTTCCTTCATTCTTTCTCCAAAATGCGGATGAATCGAATCAATCAGTAATATTTCCATTTTTAATGATTATTCAAACATTCATAAGTGCATTACCATCCGGGTTTGCGCTGCTAATTTAAGTTCCTGAACGTTTCTTGCTTGTCTTCTTCAGATCATACCGGGTTTAAATTGTGACTTCTACAATGTTCCCACATGTTGAGCGCATAAGTCATGAATGCTTTTCCCATCGAAAAACACATTGCCTGCCAAATTGAATCAATCTTTCGCTAATGTTTTATGACTATTCACCCAATAATTATGGAAACTCGCAAACTTTCTGATAGCTCACAAAGATGAAAGTAATGTTTTGAAATTAATTTTGAACCTAAATATCCCAATTGAAAGAGTGTGAAATTGTGAAGTAAGACAAGTTCCAAACAGCTAATTCTTAACCCAATGCCTATGGAAGAAATAAACGAAAAGACTACCCCCTTTCTGTGGCATATCGTAACACAAATACAGCATGTGAGTCTGATGTGGAATCAGGCTCATACAGAACAAAGTCATTCTGTCAATCTGGTCTCTTTTTCTTAGCAAACTACAAACTCAATAAACTTTGATTTCTTCATATTTAAAACTACACTCACTATGAAACACAAACTATACAAATGGTTATTTCTGCTGACAATTGCAGTAGGAGTAACAACCTTTTCACAAGTAACCGCTCAATGTCCGGTAACCCTTCATAACGTTAACGGTACTTCAGGAAATGCCCGGGCTCCAATGGGGAATTTCAGATATGAACGTAGTGTTTATCTGATTACCGCATCAGAGTTGGCAGCAGCCGGAATTCCAGCTAATCAGAATTTAGCGAGCATTGGATGGGTTTATTCGACCGCTGCATCTGTAGCAGTTACAGGTAACCTTACCATTTACATGGAGAACACCAATGATGTAGCAAACACTAAATCAACTACCTGGACAACAGCCATTACTGGCATGACTAATGTATTCTCATCTGCCTATATACTTCCTGGCACACCCGTTACAACCTTTGATGTAATGCTTACAACTCCATTTAATTATACAGGAGGTGGTTTATACGTTGCTTTTGAATGGAACAATCCGGGTTCGACCTCAACGTCTTGTGTAGTCAGTTGCAATACCAATTTGACTAATGGGTTAAAGGGAGGTCAAAGTAATATCTCATTACCAGCCACTTTAGCATCGAGTAGTTTTCGTCCGGTAACCAGAATTGCAACAGCAGGAGCCAACGATGCACGCGTTGATCTTGTTTATACGCTGGGCAGTATGCCGGTTGGATTTACAACAAATCATATCATTCAGGCCAAGATATCCAATATTGGATCGAATCCATTAACAGGTCTTAATGTTACACTTAATATTTCAGGAGCCAATAGCTTTACAGATGTATATACAATTCCTTCACTTGCATCCTGTGCCTCTACGATTATTTCATTTAATGCATTCACTCCTTCTGCAACCGGCACAGACAACCTTTCAGTAAGTGTTCCGAATGATGATAACAATCAAAATAACAGTATAGTGATATCTCAGCCGATAACCTCCAACCTTTACTCATATAAATATGCAGCACCATTATCCGGAGGGGTAGGTTTTAATGCTGGTGTCTTCGGAGTATTTGTATCTAAATTTAACACTGCGCTTACCGGCCAGGTCAATGAAGTAAAGGTTGATTTCCAGGCATCAAGTGCCAGCCGCCAGTTTAGAATTGCAATCTATGATGAGCTGGGTGGCCAACCCAATAACTTATTATACGTTTCACCAAGTGTAATTTCGATTTCAAGTGCTGCTCAACAAGCATTTATACCGATTTCACCAACAGTTAGCGTTTCCGGTAATTTCTTTGTAGGAGTCGTTCAGGAAACCTCTAATACGGTAAATATTGGATTCTCCTATCAAACTGAAGATCCTGTCAGAGCAAGCACCTTTTTTTATACAAATAATCTGACCGGTGGACCATGGACTGATTTCTCACCTGGGGCACCATTCCGTTCAGCAATCGAAGTTCAGTTCTATTTGGCACAACCTCCTAATTGCCCGATTATGAATGCCCCCGCTGATTTAACTTCTGCCTGTATTAATGGTACTACACTTGATTGGGCTAGCGGAGGTGGCGGACCTTTAGGCTATAAACTAACATTTGGAACAAATGCTCCGAGTTATGACAATATTCTTAATGATGTAGATCTTGGAAATGTAACAAGTTATAGTACCGGAGTATTAGCAGCCGGAACTTATGGATGGAAAGTGACTGCTTATAATAATGATGGTACCTCGGCAGGTTGTTCCTTCAAAACTTTTACTACCAATCTGGCATCCTGTTATTGTATTCCTGATTACACTTCTGGTACTGTTGACGGAGACTATATCTCATTAGTTCAAATTCCAACTACAACACTTAACAATTCAACAGCCGGATCGAACACGGCTCCATATTATACCCTATTTCCACAATCAGGAAGTACCACTGCAACGCTTGTTACCGGCAATCAGTACACCATTAATTTAGCTGGAGGAACTTACCCGGATAATTACATTCGTGTGTGGATAGATTTTAACCAGGATGGAGTATTTAGTCCTTCCGAATCAATTGGCGTTACCGGCAATGTCGGCAGCCTGACAACTGGTAATTTTGTATTTACAGTGCCGATGGGTGCCATCCCGGGAACGACACGAATGCGAGTGCGTTCGACTTATTACATACCCGGACCCGCAGACACAGATGCATGTTCCAGCCTTGACTATGGAGAAACAGAAGACTATGACCTTACTATTATGGTTCCTCCTCCATGTGCCGGAAGTCCAAGTCCTGGAAACACTGCAAGTTCTGTAAATCCGGCCTGCAGTGGTCAGAATTTTACTCTTAGCCTTCCAAACCTCATTCCTGAGTCAGGCTTAGATTACCAATGGCAATCATCTCCTGATGGAATTACCTATAGCAACATAATTGGAGCTAACTCAGCAACTTATACAACAAATATAAGTTCTGCAACCTATTTTCACTGTATAGTTACCTGTATGAATTCTGGCCAGAGTTCAACTTCATCGGCAGCCTATATAACAGTAAATCCATTCTATACATGCTATTGTATGCCTGATCATTATGGTTGTGATATAGGCATTGCAGCTATAAACAATGTTACTATAAACACCTTGAACAATACAACAGGTTGTTCAGGAAATGCATATAGCTCCTATCCACAAAGTGGAAATACAACAACAACACTAGCGATTAATCAAACGTACCCACTTTCAGTAACAACAGATGAAGATGGAATTATATCAGTCTGGATTGACTACAATCAGGATGGTGTTTTTAGTTCTTCAGAATGGACACAGGTTACAACATCAAGTACTGCCGGTGTTCCATCAACTGTAAATATCACTATCCCAATTACTGCACTAACCGGAACCACCGGAATGCGCATCAGGTCAAGACTTGCAGGTTTCCAGAATGGCAGCGGTGATGCCTGTATATACATGGGATCTGGAGAAGCAGAAGACTATCTGATTGAAATCACATGTGGAGCTATTGCTTCAAGTAATGAACCTCTTTGTGAAGGTCAGCAATTAAGCCTTTCAGGTTCTTACAATGGCTCCTCAACTCCTGTTACCTGGGAATGGAGCGGGCCTAATGGTTATTCTGCATTTACGCAGAACGCAACACGTAATAACATGACTCTAGCAGATGCAGGAACATATACACTTACAGTAACTGATGCCGCATCCTGTTCTTCTACTACTACAGTAAGTGTAAATGTTGCTCCCCTTCCTGTTATAACTCCAATCACCAATGCTCCGGTATGTATAGGTGAACAACTGAATGTAGGCGTTAATCCCAGTGGAATGCTTTTCTACGAATGGAGCGGCCCTAATGGCTTCAGCAGTTTTACTCAGAATCCAACTGTCACCAATAGTGCAAGTCAGGTTCATGCAGGTATATATACTGTAACCGTTACCAGCAGTTTCTTATGCCAGGCGACAGCAACTGTACAAGTAGTTGTCAATCCGCGTCCGGTACCCTATATTATCAATCAGACCAATGTCAGTTGTTACGGAGGAAATGACGGATCGGTAACCATTGGCAGCAGCGGTCAGGCTCCCTATCTGTTTGACTGGAACTTTGGTTTGGCCGCTGGTGATTCAACAACAATCTCAAACCTGAGTGCCCAAACCTTTAGTGTAACGGTTTATGATGGCAACGGGTGCCAGAGTGATCCTGATTTACAGGTAACCATTACTGAGCCAACTCAGCTATCGGCCTCAGCCGGCAGCAACAGCCCGATTAATTCAGGCCAAACACTTATGTTAACATCCAGTGTATCGGGAGGAACCCCGGGTTACAGCTACAGCTGGACTGGCCCGAACGGCTTTACAGATAACTCGGCCAATCCATCAATCAGTAATGCACCGGTTGCAGCTACTGGAACTTATTATGTAGTAGTAACGGATGCAAACGGATGTACCCTTTCTGCCAGTGTAAGTGTAACTGTTACGATGGCATCAACAGCAAACATCAGTGGCGGAGGCCCCTTATGTCTTGGCAACTCAGGTGTGGTAACCCTGACCTTTACAGGAACTCCACCCTGGAGCGGAACAGTCAGCGATGGCATCAACAGTGTTAATTTCGGGCCAACGAACAACACAACTGAGAATGTATCTGTAACACCTGTTACAGGCGGTACCCGTACCTATACAATCACAGCCTTTACGGATCCAAACGGGCCGGGTATATCCAGTGGTTCGGCAGTATTTATAGTCAGCACAGCACCACCGTTAACTTCGGCAAAAATGCCGGT
>JADLBQ010000070.1 GCA_020847635.1 Bacteroidia bacterium | reverse complement strand
TTACCAGCTATGACACAGCAGGCACATTTGTATTTGCAAAAAGGATTGGAGCGCCTTTCTCATCAGTTTATGCCAGATCTATAGCTGCAGATAATGTAGGAAATATGTACGTATGTGGTTATTATATCTACCAGGTAATAATAGACGGTCAGACAATTCAATCAGTAGGCCTTACTGACATCTTTCTGGCAAAGATGAACTCAACCGGGAACCTGATATGGCTGGTAAGTGCAGGTGGTACTTCATTTGATGAACCCTCAGCAATCTATTTTCATAACAATAAAATATACATGACTGGTTATTTCGTTGGTACAAGTACTTTTGGAACCCACAGCATAACAGCTACCGGGTCAAGCGATAAGGATATATTTATAGCTTCGTTTGATGCTGGCAATGGTTCTTGTAATTGGGTTGTACCGGCAGGAGGTTCCGGAGATGATTTGGGTTTGGATATTAAAGCAGACTATAATGGTGACCTGGTTGTATCCGGAATTTTTAATTTAACAGCAACTTTTGGTTCTAATTCTGTTACCAGTGTAAAAGCAGGTGATGCATTTCTGGCCAAATACACAAATTCAGGCACTAATCTCTGGGTTCGTTCCGGAGGCAGCCGTGGTAATGATTTTGCAGAAGCTGTTGGATTCGACCAGCAAAACAATTACTATATTACCGGGAGTATCGGAGATACAGCTACTTTCGGCAACGTAACTTTGCCTGACAATGGTTATGGAAATTTATTTATTGTGAAATACAATTCATCAGGTGTATTTCAATGGTTTAAAGCTGGTGGAAGCCCATTTAATGATTCAGCCCTTGATATTGCTGTTTATCCCTCAGGTCACAGCTATGTTACCGGTTATATAGGCGGGACATCTAATTTCAACGGAGTCAATGTTGTTGGGTCAGGGGGAAATGATGTTCTTATACTTCATTACAATAGCAGCGGTGGCCTCATTTTCGGAACTGCATTTGGTAGTATTGGAAACGACAGAGGAAAATCGATTTTATGTAATGAAGGTGGTGGAATTGTTTATATCATGGGGGAGTTTACCGGAAATATGACTTTAAGCGGCACGACTCTGACTGCTCCTCAATTTATTTGGCAACAATTTCTTACAAAACTTAGCAGCGGTACCCTGGAAGTAATTGAACATTCAAATGCATTGTTAAATCTGCATTTTAACAATTCACTCAACTCACTTGAAATTACTTTTCCTGAAAATATTGCTGACAACGTTACTCTAAAAATTATTGATATGAAAGGTAGTACTGTTTCAGAGCAACAGGTTCATCCAATTGCAGCCACACTGAGTGTTCCTGTAAATATTGCTGAAAAAGGAATTTACCGAGCTATTCTTTATTCCGGAGATAAGACCTACAGTGCTTCTTTCATGAAATATTGATAGACACATTTTATTACTGAAACAAATGACTGCCATTTCGGTCGTAATTCCGATTTATAATGAATCGGGGAATATTCAATCCTTGTATGAGAGGTTAACATCGGTTATTAAAAGAATTACTGCTGACTATGAATTGTTGTTTGTAAATGACGGGAGCCGGGATGATTCACTGCAACTTATAAAAGAGTTAGCTGGAAAAGATTCAGCGGTAGGCTACATTGATTTCAGTCGTAACTTTGGCCATCAGATTGCAGTAACTGCCGGACTAGATCATTGTAAAGGAGATGCCGTTGTTATTATTGATGCCGATTTGCAGGATCCTCCGGAACTGATTGCAGCATTGTACCAGAAAATGAATGAAGGCTTTGAAGTTGTTTATGCCCGGAGAAAAGACCGGAAAGGAGAAAGCTGGATGAAACGAACCACAGCAAAATATTTTTACCGGATTCTCGCATCTATTACTTCCATTAATATCCCGCTTGATACTGGTGATTTCAGAATTATGCACCGCAACATTGTCAATATTCTGAAACAAATGCCGGAACAACAAAAATTTCTTCGGGGACAGATTTCGTGGGTAGGTTTTAACCAAACCTTTATTGAATATGACCGTGATGTCCGGAACTCTGGTGAAACCGGATATACCTACAAAAAAATGATCCGTTTTGCTTTGGATGGAATTACTTCCTTCTCTACATTACCTCTGAAGTTTGCTTCTGCACTCGGATTCTTTGTTTCCGTAGCAGCATTTATTATCAGTCTTTATGTCCTTTACTCTAAATTTATATTAAGCAATGTTGTCCCCGGTTGGGCATCCTTAATGCTTGTGGTTTTATTTCTTGGAGGAGTACAATTGATTTGTATCGGAATTATCGGAGAATATATAAGTCGTATAAGTGCCAATGTAAGAAACAGACCTTTGTATGTAATTAAGGAAATTAGGGTGTAACTTTTAAGCATTTCAAACAATTCATGATTGACAAACTGAAATAAGTTTACAGGATCATAAATCCAAAATATCAGAAACAGTTTCTTGAGTATAAAGTACAATTCCGCCCAAGGTGGGGTCATGGAAAACCTCCACACCCCTAATTATTCAGAATCATTAATCGCTACCGTTCTGATTCTAAAAATCCTTTTGAAATGTCCCTTGTCTGAAATCTTCAATCTGGTCAATTGAGGATTCCAGTAGAGGAATAGATTCCCTTAAACCAACCTGAAACAATGGTTTCTTACCCGGGTTAGACATTATCGGAATAAATATTTTAATAGCTGAACTGAAGCTCCGAAAATATATTAAGATCGGTTTTGGTAATTCTACTAAAGTTGCTTTTAAAGCAAGAAATGAGCAAAGCAGAAATACTCAGATCAACTCAATCGATCCAATCCCACGTGCTGAAATTGACAGCCTGGCTGATAAGATTTTCAGAGAACCATTTGAGAATATTGATATCAGTATCATGAATGTACTGAATAAGAATGATATTCTTTTTGTTGATAATCCACACAGGATCTTACCTAACTCCGATTCGATAGCCTTCTTTCTCGAGGTACTGCCAAGGTTAAAAAAAGATGTGGTGGTACACATGCACGATATTTACCTGCCGTATGACTACCCACAGTTTATGTGTGACCGGTCTTATTCAGCACAATACGGATTGGCTATATTTATTTTAGGTAATCCTGAACAATATAAGGCCATTCTTCCGAATTATTTTATTTCTGAAGATCAGGAACAGGCCGAATTTATTTCTCCTTTCTGGCAACATCCTAATATGAAGAATGTTGAGCAACATGGCGGATCATTCTGGTTGCAGATTAACACCTAAGTAAACACTTCCGGTTTACACCCTACAGTTTTAGCAAACCATACTTAAAAATACACCAAAGTGCCCTGAAGCCGTCTTTCCAGCCTATCTTTTTTCCTTCTTCATAGGTACGCCCATAGTAAGAGATTCCTACCTCATAAATCCGGATTCCTGGAATTCTGGCAATTTTCGCTGTTACCTCTGGCTCAAATCCAAACCGCTTTTCTTTCAACTTAACAGACTGAATGGCGGCAGAATTGAAGAGTTTATAACAGGTCTCCATATCTGTCAAGTTCAGATTGGACATCAGATTACTTATAAAAGTCAGAAATCTGTTTCCGATCGTATGCCAGAAAAACAGAATCCGGTGAGGATTGCCTCCAATAAACCTTGAACCGTAAACAACATCTGCCACTCCTTCAATAACCGGCTTTAACAAAAGGTTGTATTCTTCCGGATCATACTCCAGATCTGCATCCTGAATAATCAGGTAATCACCGGTTGCCAGTTCAATTCCTTTATGTAATGCTGCGCCCTTACCCATATTCTTCGGCTGATTAAAAAGCCTGATATCTGCATCGGGGTAAGCCTGAATGTACTGCTCAATAACTTCTCTTGTATTATCTTTCGAGCAGTCATTCACAATTATTATTTCTTTACTGATCTCATTAAGCAGTTTTACTGAAAGTATTTTATCAAGAATAAGACTGATGGTCTTGCCTTCGTTATAAGCAGGAATTATAACAGATAACTTTTTCACCTCATTCATCCTGAAAAATTGCTATATCTTGATTTCTTCACCACTTTTGTTAAAGAAATGGTATTCAGTAAAATGGTATGAAGAAACCGCCTCAATTTTAATCTTGTGTCTGAATTTTCGTAACCATTTCCATTTAACAGATCTTAAGAATCCACCCTTTTTCAAATAGGCTTCAATAAAAGGATGAACCTTCAGGCTTAATTTCTTCTCATTTTGTTGCTGAATAAAATAGCGGATATTGTTTTCAATGTCATCTACAATCAGAATAGCCGGTTTAATCTTTCCGGTCCCGTCACAAGACGGGCACTTTTCAATTGTTTCAACTTTTACCTCAGGCCTAACCCGCTCACGGGTTATCTGAACCAGCCCGAATTTTGTCGGAGGCAATACAGTATGCCGTGCCCGGTCTTTTTTCATTTCTGCCTTTAGGCATGCAATCAACTCTCGTTTATTCTCAGGTGTATGAAGATCAATAAAATCAACAATGATGATGCCTCCCATATCACGAAGTCTCAACTGACGGGCAATTTCTTTTGCAGCTGCTACATTTACGGCAAGTGCTGAGTTCTCCTGGTCTTCACTGTTCTTGTTTCTGCCTCCGCTATTGACATCAATGACGTGCATTGCTTCGGTATGCTCAATTATAAGATAAGCACCGTTTGGCAGATTCACTGTTTTTCCAAAAACCGATTTTATCTGCTTATCAACTCCATAAAATTCAAAGATTGGTTCCTTCCCTTTGTAAACTTTTATTATATCCTTCTGCTCAGGTGAAATATTTTCAATATAATGCCTGATTTCATTGGCTAATGCCTGATCGTTTACATTAATGGCATTAAACTGCGGATTCAGCATATCCCGAAGGATTGTGCTGGTTCTGTCCATTTCACCAAGTAATTTAAACGGTGGCTTGGAAGTCTTCAGTTTTGAATAACATGCCTGCCATTTACCTAACAGATCCTGTACATCTTTTTCAAGATCTTCTGTCCTTTTACCTTCTGCTACCGTACGGATTATCAGTCCGAAATGCTTTGGCTTTATTCCATAAACAAGCTTCTTTAACCGGCTTCGCTCCTCAATGCTTTTAATTTTTGAGGAAACCGATATGGTTTCTGAAAACGGAACCAGAACAAGGTACCGGCCGGGTATTGAAAGTTCGGTAGTGATTCTTGGACCTTTTGTACTTATCGGCTCCTTTGCAACTTGCACCATAAGCCATTGCCCTGCTGTCATTACCTGGGTAATCTTGCCGGTTTTCTCAATATCGGGTTCAGCAGTAAAATTTCTCAGAAATCCATCCTGGATTCGGTTATTCAGAACACCTTTAATATATTTGTTTAATGATTGGAATTGGGGGCCAAGATCAAGGTAATGCAAAAACGCATCTTTCTCGTATCCAATTTCTACAAATGCAGCATTAAGTCCGGGCATGAGTTTCCGAACTTTACCCAAATAGATATCACCAACTGAATAGTTGCTGTCCTTTCTTTCTTTATTTAATTCGACCAGGCGCTTGTCTTCAAGCAGAGCAATCTGTACATCTCCCTCAGTCGAATTTATAATCAATTCTGTGTTCAACTTTATATTTATTTATACTGAAAGAAATTGAAGGCAGCGTTCAGAGTCTGCCTCTCTGATGAAGACATTATTTCTTCTTATGTCTGTTCTTTCTTAAACGCTTCTTCCGTTTATGGGTTGACATTTTATGTCTCTTTCTTTTTTTACCACTAGGCATATTTTTATGTTTTTACTGTTTTATTTTCATTTATTAAGTAAATTCAGATTGACCCTACTCCTGATCACTTAGCTTCTCCTTTTATTTCATCAATCATTTTTACAGCTTCATTGATCATCTCCGGATTTTTGGCAGATGTTATAAATTTTTCAATCTCATCTATAGCCTTACTGCTTTTGCCCTGTTCCCGATAAACCTGTGATTTATAGATATGCATATCAATCCGGTCAGGATTGATCTGGAGAACTTTGTCAAATCGCTCTAATGCTTTGTCAAGCTGATTAGACCTGTAAGCAAGAAGTCCCAGATTCAGCTGTGCCATTTCATGATCAGGATCTGCAGCCACAACTTCCTGTAACATTTTGATTCCTTTCATCGGGTTACTGCCATCTTCCGTGTAAAGTACCCCCAAATCTGATTTTGCATTCAGATTTTCAGGATTAAGGTCCAGCACTTTATTATAAGCAGCAATTGTTTTTTCAGTAATCATCCGTTTTACTGAGGTATCAACTGATTGTTTTCGGGCATCAAAATAACGGTATGCAGCATTGAGATAGCTCTTCTCTGTGCCATCTTTCTTTGCCTTTTGTTCATACCAAAATGCTGAAAGTGAAAATAGTTTATGAGTATCCCAGATTGAAGAAATCGAATCATAGAGATCTGTTCTTTTGCTTCCTGATTCAGAGACCAACTGTTTCCAGCCTGCAAGCTTTTCTTTCTCTTTCTGGTCCAGGTTAGCTTCCTGATGTTCTTCAAGTTCAGAAAAATAATCCTCTGAATTGAGCGATGGTAATTCAACAACTGCCGGATTTGTATCCAACATTGTCTTTTTCGGGAAAAGATAAATCACCAGGGTAAGAACACAGGCAGCCAGTATAGCAATTATTTTGGCTGTTTTACCATTCATTTTCAATTACCTGTCTTCTTTTGAAGGCTTAAGTTGTTTGACATTTTCCTTAACCCTGACAATAAATTCTTCAGCTGGTCTGAAAGTAGGAAAATAATGCTCAGGGATAATAACCTGCTGACCAGTAGATATTACCCGCCCGGTCTTCTGTGCACGCTTTTTACAAATAAAGCTGCCAAATCCGCGTAGGTAAATATTTTCACCTTCCGATAAGCGGTCTTTCACTTCATTCATAAATGATTCTATGACTGATTGTACAATCATTCTTTCAATTCCGGTTTTACTTGAAATATTCTCAACTATTTCTGATTTTGTCATTTTTTCGGGTTTATTTGGTTGACAATTAATGAGTTCAAACGGCAAATATAATGGAACTACTGACAAAACAAAAAGAGGCATTGTGCATCAGAAACAAAACTGCATTCAGACTTTAAGCCGGATTATTGGTTCAACTGATAAACTTCTAATATTGCAAAATGTTCCTGTTCATCAATAAACCCAGTAAAAATGTTGATTCGTTTGACTGATGTATGCTTAAGCTATGTCATGTAATAGAAGTTACCTTCAGTTAAATACAACTGGCTGCAATACTTCCTGCTCCAGCTATGAAACAATTGTTTCCACCCGGTATTCCTGAATGGCCTCTTTGACTCATAACAAATTCTCCTTACGATGATGGTCATTGCTTATATCTTGTTTTTTCTGTCAGCAGGGTTGATTGTATATTCGTATGCGCTATACCCAATTCTGTTACAGATTCTTGCCAAAAACAAGAAACTAAATCAGGAATATTGGGATAAACATGATGATGCGCTCCCCTTCGTTTTAATATTTTGTTCTGCTTATAACGAACAGAGTGTAATCGCAGAGAAAATTAAAAGTGTTTTCAATTCTAGTTACCCGGGTAATAAAATCAGATTTTATATCGGTTCGGACAACAGCACTGACAGAACAAATGAAATCATTGAAGCAAAGGCAGAAGAAAACAAAAGGATCATTTTCAGAAAATTTGAAGGTAGAAACGGGAAGTCCAATATTCTGAATGCGATGCTGAACTCAGCACAGGAAAAATTAAGTGAATGGGATAACTCAGTAATTGTTATGACTGATGCCAACGTAATGTTTTCTCCTGATACCATTTATCATCTTGCCAAGCATTTTAAGAATCCACGAATCGGTCAGGTTGGTGCTAATATTGTAAATAAAGGAGTAAAAGAGGATGGAATCTCGTTTCAGGAGAAATCATACATCCAGCGGGAAAATAAAATCAAGTTCTATGAAGGAATTATTTGGGGTTCAATGATGGGTGCTTTTGGTGCCTGCCATGCTATCCGGCCGAACTGCTGGAAAACCATTCCTCCCAATTTTTTAATGGAGGATTTCTACCTCAGCATGAACGTACTCTCTTTGAATTTAAAGGCAATCAAAGAAATGCAGGCAGTTTGTTATGAAGATGTATCGAATGAAGTGAGTGAAGAAGTGAAACGAAAAACCCGGATTCAGGCGGGTAACTTCCAGAATCTGAAAGCTTATTATCCCCTTTTGCTCCGCTTTAATGCTGTTTCATTTTGTTTTTTTTCTCATAAGGTCATCCGTTGGTTCGGCCCCCTGTTGATTTTATTTCTTTTTATATCAAACCTGTTACTGGTAAATGAAAATTCTTTTTTCCGACTTACCCTGATTATTCAATTCCTGCTGCTGCTTTCTCCGTTGTTTGATTGGATGCTAAAAAAAACAGGAATTCATTTCAGGATGCTCCGGTTTATTGCCTATTTCTACATGATGAACTTTGCCTTGCTGAAGGGCATGATTATGTTTTTTAAAGGTATAAAAACAAATGTCTGGCAGTCTACCCAGCGGAATGTTTAAAAAAAATACCGCTGTATAAGCGGCATTTTTAAAACCCTATTTAACCTTAACCACTATTTTGTAACGATAACAAGTTGCTTTGATTCACTCCAGAATTTTTCCGGATCAGTAATTACAACCTGACTGACTATACTCCCTTCATGTTCAATTTTATAAGAGTCAGACGGATGTGAAGTAATAATCTTGGCATCCTTTGCATTTACCGGAACACTTGGAGTCTGGGTAATATCAATCTTGTTATAAGCGCTCTGAGTACCGGGAACTATCCGGGTTGAGCGGCCAATTCCAAGTAATCCACCCGTTTTTGTTATCACTTTTTTGTTTTTCAATTCATCGTATTTGCCCACAGCAACATAGGCGGTATTTAAACGTGTTGTCTGATCCTGGATAATCTGTGCTTTGGCTGCATTCTGATCAGTAGCATCTTTCAGCGAAGTTTCAAGCGTTGAAACGGAAGCAGTAAGTGAACTTACTTGCTCATTCAACAATGTAATCTGCTGATCTTTCTGCAAGAGCTGTTCATTCAACGATGCAACCATTTTTTCAAACTTTGCCATCCTGATATTCGAACTCTTCAGTTTTGCAGATAAATCGCTGATTTTCTTTTTACTCTCATCCATCAGGTTGCGGATGTCGCTGATCTGGTTCTGAATGACTTCCCTTGAGGTACGAACCATTTCCGGATGTGATGAAGCACTCATTGAAATGGTGTTTTCTTTTTCGGTAATCTGTGCCAGGTTTTGCTGAATGTCTGAAATAGAGGAGAGAAAATCATTGATTGTCTGATCCTTTTGGAACGCTAATGCCGAGATTGAATCACGCTCGGAAGTAAGCTTAGCTATTTCCTGTTTTTCTTTCTGATTGCAGGCAGTTAAAAATAATCCGGTAACTGCAGTGATGATTAAAAGGCTCTTTTTCATTGTGATTTGTTTTTAGTTTAATTAGGGTTATAACAATCGCATGCCACAAAACCATTCAACGCTGGTAATTACGCCTTACAGCCTGTTCGTAACTGATATAGCTCACTGTAAATGAGTATTTTATAGAATGTGATTGTTTTGAAAAAGAAGCAGCTTGTACTAATTGACAATTGAATGATTTTTCCAATTTTGGGAAATGATTCCCAATTTTGAACCATCTCTATCGTTAACCATGAAAATATACTGACATGAATCGTTATACATACGTAAAGATAATTGCGATATTAACTGGTTCCATTTCCTTATTAGGTGTTGCTTATTTCTTGTTTATCAAGAACAACAATACCCTGTTGGCAAAAGTTGATGAGGCAACCCGTCCGGATGAATTACTTGTCCAGATCCGGAACCTGAATGATGATATTAATCTGGCAGAAAGCAGTGTACGTGCTTTTGCACTTTCTCAGGATACCGTTCATTCAAATTTGTATGATGATTTTAAAGAGAAAATCGGAAAGAGGGTTGCCTTTATCCGCAGCAGCACCCATTCAAATCCGGAACTCCGGCAAATAACCGATACCCTGGCTGAACTACTTCATCTAAAACTAAATCATTATGACAAACTCCTTGATATTACACACCAAAGGATCACCGATACTGCATTAACCCGTATTCTTGAAGTAACAGGAACGGATTCAATTTATATTCCGGATTCCCTTTCAGAACAAAATATGGACATCCTGTTCAGAACCAACGAACAGAAGAGAAGTTTTTTTAACCGGCTCTTTACAAGTGATAAAAAGAAACAGAATGAACTGAGGACATTAATTGAGAAAGCAGAACTTGACCGCGAAAAAAAACAAGCAGAATTAATTAAACATGTTGAGACCAATAAGCATATTACCGAAACCCTCAATAAACAATACCTCAGGTTGCAAAATTTAAACAGGCAGGAATTGCAGCTACTGGAAGATGACAAGAAAGTTTCAGCCAAAATCAACAATCTGACCAAAGACCTTGAAGAATTAAGACAACAACAAAATGAAAAGCGGATTAATACAGCCCGGAGTTTTGTTTTCCATTCTTCATCATCAATTCAATGGATTCTTATTTCAGGTTCAGTACTCATTCTGTTGCTGACTCTTCTCCTTATTCGCGATACCATTAAAGCCGATCTTTACCGGGAAGATCTCGATGCTGCTAAAAAGAAAGCAGAAGATATGGCACATGCACGGCAGCAGTTTCTGAGCACCATGAGTCATGAAATCAGGACTCCGCTCACAGCAATCTCAGGTTACAGCAACTTGCTTTCAAAATCTCCTTTAAATAAGCAGCAGTCACAATATCTGGATTTCATCAATGATTCTGCCGATCATTTGCTCAAAATTGTCAATGACATTCTTGAACTCTCACGGCTTGATTCCGGTAAACTTAAGCTAGAAAAAACGCCATTCTCACCGGCTGCTGTAGCTGAGGATGTCTGTGACCTACTACGGCTAAAAGCAAATGAAAAGGACGTTATTCTGAGCTGTGGCACTTCTGCCATTCAGAATCTTACTGTTGGAGGCGACCCTTTCAAACTTCGCCAGATACTTCTTAACCTGATTGGCAACGCGGTTAAGTTTACACAGAAGGGTTCGGTTACCCTTGAATGCTTGCCGGAGAAAGAAACAGAATTGCAAACCAACTTGAAATTTATTATACGGGATACAGGTATTGGAATGGCTGAGGAACAGCTTAATAATTTGTTCTCTGAGTTCAATCAGGCCGATGAAACCATCTCAAGAAGATTCGGAGGTTCGGGTCTTGGTTTAAGTATTACCCATAAACTGGTGACTTTACATGCCGGAAGCATTAAAGTGAAAAGTATTGAAAAAATGGGAACAGAAATTACTGTTTGCATTCCATATACCGTTTCACAGCCATTAAAGGTTACTGAAAAAGATAAGCAAAAAGAAATCAAATTAAAAACACAAACCCTTAATGGTATTAAAGTATTGCTTGCTGATGATGTATTCATAAACAGATTGCTTCAGAAAGAGGTTCTTGAGCAGGCAGGTGCAGAAGTTGAAACTGCCGGTTCAGGCTATGCAATTATCGAATACCTCAGGCAGCATCCCGGTGAAGTAGATGTTGTTATCCTGGATTTACAGATGCCCGGGCTTTCAGGTCCTGTAACTGCAAAAAAGATTCATGAAGAACTGGATGCTGATATGCCTCTGATTGCTACAACTGCCAACCCGGTTATTACAGACAGTGAAAACCTTACATCTTCCGGATTTAAACAAGTTCTTGTTAAACCGTTTTCTGAGGCAGAGCTGACAAAATGTATTCTTTCCCTTCTGAGCGATAAAATTATTGATTCTACCGTTTCTGAAAAGCTATATGATACCCGTGAACTCGAATTGACCTCACGCGGAAATTCAGATTTTGTTCACCGGATGATGAAGATTTTTCTTTTTAGTGCTGAAAGCATGATTGGAAAGCTCGAGAAAGCGGTCTCTGAAAAACAACTTGAACTGCTTGTAGCAACGGCTCACCGGTTAGCCCCTTCCTGCCGACAACTTTCTATTGATTATATGGCAGACCGGCTAAAATGGATCGAAGAACATGCTACCTCTCCAAACGAAATCGACTGGAATAAAATAAAAAAGAAAATCAAAGAGCTGCAAAATCATTTCCGTGAAATCAAAACCAGCATGGATAAAGAATTTATCGGTTTTACTCAATCATAAAAGAAATGAAAGTTTTTGTTGTTGAAGATGATCCCTGGTTCAGAGAGTTCATTACATATACCCTTTCACTGAATGCTTCATTCGAAGTCACTTCATTTGAAACAGGAAAAGAAGTATTGAATGCTATGAATCAGAAACCCGATGCAATTACACTCGACTTCCGGCTGCCGGATACAGACGGAGCTGTACTTCTGAAGAAAATAAAAGACCCGAGCCCTCAAACCGAAGCAGTCATTATTTCAGAACAGGATAAAATTGATACTGCCGTTGAGCTTCTGAAAAACGGAGCTTACGATTACCTGGTTAAATCAAAAGATATGCGAGAGCGGCTGCTGAGTACCTTTAACCGATTACAAACTAAACTGACCTTACATCAGCGTATTGAATATCTTGAGAATGAAGTTAAGAAAAAATATGATTTCAGAAAAACCCTAATTGGAAGCAGTGAACCATTTACCGCAGTTTTTAATCTTATTGATAAAGCAGCAAATACGAATATTCATGTAATGATTACCGGTGAAACCGGTACTGGAAAAGAGGAAGTTGCAAAAGCTATTCACCATAATTCAAAATTCAGTAAAGGAAAATTTGTAGCCGTTAATATGGGTGCTATTCCTTCAGAGCTGGCAGAGAGTGAACTATTCGGACATGAGAAAGGAGCCTTTACCGGTGCTTTAACCCAACGAGCCGGTAAGTTTGAAGAAGCTCATGGAGGAACTTTATTTCTTGATGAGATTGCTGAAATGCCTTTAACCCTTCAGGTTAAATTATTACGTGCTCTCCAGGAAAGAGAAGTTGTAAGAATTGGAAGCAACAACCCTGTAAAGTTTAACTGCCGGATCATTACAGCAACACATCGGGATCTAACAGAAGAAGTAAAAAAAGGTGTATTTCGTGATGACTTATATTACCGGCTTCTTGGTTTGCAGATTAAGCTTCCTCCTCTCCGTGAGCGTGGTAATGATGTACTGCTGCTCGCTCATCATTTTATTAAGCTGTTCTGTAATGAAAACAAACTACCGGTTAAATCCATCAATTGTGAAGCTCAGAAAAAACTTCTGACTTATCCTTTTCCGGGAAATATCAGAGAGTTGAAATCTGTGATTGAACTGGCAGCGGTTATGAGCAGTGGTGAAATAACTACTGCTGATATAACTTTTGGAAACTCAAACCTGCTGAACAGGCTGCTTTTAGAAGAAATGACACTGGAAGAATACAACACACAAATCATCCGGCATTATTTAAAGAAATATGATAATAATGTTGTGTTAACCGCTCAGAAACTGGGTATCGGGAAATCTACAATTTACCGGTTACTAAAAGAAGAAAAAATATAATGTCTCAGGCACCTGCTGCAAACTGCTTCATTCGTCTAATCATACTAGCCAGCCCGTTAGCCCGGGTCATTGACAATTGCTGACGAAGACCGATGGTATCAATAAAACCAAGCTTTGCATTTACGATCTCGTCAGGTAATTTTCCACTCATAACTTTAATCAGCAGGGCAATTTCTCCTTTAACAAAAACCGAGTCACTGTCAGCCTCAAAATAGATTCGGCCATCCTTTTCTGAGCAATGAAGCCAAACACTGCTCTGACAACCTTGTATCCTGAGTTCATCAATCTTATACTTGTCATTGAGCGAAGGTAGTTGCTGGCCGATTTCAATTATATAATTATACTTATCCTCCCAGTTCTCAAAGAATGTAAAATCATCAATAATTTCCTGTTCCGTTTCAGCTAATGATTTCATCAATTACTTTTTATGAAATAACCGCGCAGCTTTTTTTAAAGCTTCAATAAAGATGTCAATCTCAGAGATCGTATTATAAAACAGAAATGATGCCCGGATTGTTCCCGGAATCTTAAAGAAATTCATTACCGGCTGGGTGCAGTGATGACCCGTCCTAACTGCAATTCCCTGGGTATCCAGATACATTCCGATATCCATTGCATTACCACCTTTGATCAAAAAAGATAAAATTCCGGATTTTTCTGAAGCTGTTCCGATTATTCGAATCCCTTCAACCTCCTTAATTCTTTCAGTGGCATAGCTGAGCAACTGATGCTCATAGAACAACAGCCTTTTTCTGTCAAGTGACTGCAGGTAGTCAATGGATGTACCAAATGCAATAACATCTGCAATATTCTGAGTGCCTGCTTCAAACCGGAACGGAATTTCATTATAGGTTGTCTTCTCAAAAGAAACTCCTGAAATCATATCCCCTCCACCCTGGTAAGGTGGAAGTGCTTCAAGCCATTTTCTCTTTGCATATAATACACCAACACCGGTAGGTCCCAGCATTTTATGACTGCTGAAAGCCATGAAATCACAATCAAGGTCGTTAACATCAATCTGCTCATGAGCTATGGATTGTGCAGCATCAATCAGGACAGGAACTTCCCTGCGATGAGCCTGCGCTATCAGCTTCTTAACCGGATTTACCGTTCCTAGTGAATTTGAGATATGAACTACTGAAATAATTTTTGTTTTTGAATTCAAGGTCTTCTCCAGTTCATCAGTCAGTAACTCGCCCTTTTCATTTATCGGAATTACCCGCAAAACCGCCTTTCGTTCTTCACACATCATTTGCCAGGGAACAATATTGCTATGATGTTCCATGGCTGAAATTATTACTTCATCCCCTTCTGTTACAAATGCCTTTCCGAATGACTGGGCAACCAGATTTATACTTTCTGTTGTCCCTCTAGTAAAAACTACTTCTGATTCACTTTCAGCATGAATAAAGTTGCGTACTTTCTCACGAACCTGTTCATATGCATCCGATGCTTTCTGGCTAAGAAAATGAACTCCCCGATGAATATTGGAATTATATTCAGAATAAAATTCTGTCAGTGATTTAATGACTGCATCAGGCTTTTGAGCTGTTGCTGCGTTATCGAAATAAACTAACGGTTTACCGTATATCTTCTGCTGAAGTACCGGAAATTCTTTTCGAATCAGACTGATTTCCTCATTTGTTAAACTCCGGATCGTTTCAGCAGTCATTTGCATAGATTATTAACCGAAAGCTTGAGCGTAATCTGTTCAATCAGGAACTGATGCAGCGCAGGATCTGTTGTTTGCTGAAGAACATCCGAAGCAAAAGCAGTTATTAATAAGGCACGGGCACGTTGCTCATTAATACCCCTGGCCCGAAGATAAAACAGGGCATTACTGTCTAACCGGCCCGTTGTTGCACCATGGGTACACTTCACATCATCAGCATAAATTTCAAGCTGGGGCTTAGAATTAACCATCGCATGGTTCCCAACAAGAATATTTTTATTTGACTGATATGCCTGAGTTTTCTGAGCATCCTGTTCAACAACAATTCTTCCGCAAAATACGCCATGTGCTTCGTCTGAAATCACTCCCCGGTAAGTCTGGTTACTGGTGCAATTGGGAACTGCATGGATAACATTGGTATAATTATCAACATGCATTCTATCATCCGGTAAATAAAGACCGTTAAAATAAGCTTCACTTCCCTGCCCGTTCAATCGAATTCGCAGCTTATTCCGCACCAGAACTCCTCCAAGAGTAATGGTGTGAATTTTGAAAAATGAATTGGCTGCTGATTCAACATAAGTGTTACTCAGTGTATTGGATTTATTATTCTCCTGCTGAATGTATTCTACCTCAAGCCGGGCATTTTCATCGGTGAAGGCTTCTGTAACGATGCTGGTTAGTGTTTCACCATTTTCAGAAGCTGAAATCTGGAAAAGATGAACCAGGGTTGATGAGTTTTTATCTGCCAGAAACAGTAATCTAACCGGTATAAAGGAAGCCTGATCCGTTGCAGAAGAGATTAAAACAATATTCAAGGGTTTTTCAACCTGCTGATTTGCTGCAATACCGACCAGAATGCAGGATTTGGCCATGGCCGTATTTAATGCAGCTAATGAATCACTCTTCAGGTCAGCATATTTTGAAAAATGTTTTTCAAACTGCTGATGGCTTGTATTTTTATTGAGTGAAACAACTTCAATTCCGCTGGCTGTTGGTAGGACTTTGCTAAGTTCTCCGTTTTCAATGATAACTGTATTCTCAATGCTGCTAACCGGAAGTTTTTTAATCAGGCTCTCAGCTGAATAAGTATGTTCCTTTTGTTCGAATGAAAAATTCTTTGCAAATGCAGGTACAATATTGGTGTGTCGGAACTCTTCCAGCTTAACATGCGGAATACCTGCTTTTTTAAATGATTCAATTGCTTCCTGCTGGATTTTTCCTAACGGATTCCCTGCTTTTTTAAATTGTTCTACAAATATTTCGGGAGATACTTCCATAACTTACTGACTAACCGTTTCGTGTGATTTAATCCAATCATAGCCTTTCTCTTCAAGTTCAAGGGCAAGCTCTTTAGTTCCGCTTTTTACAATTTTCCCTTCATATAAGACATGTACAAAGTCAGGTACAATATAGTCAAGCAATCGTTGGTAATGAGTTACCACCAGAAATGATCTGTCTTTACTTCTCATTGCATTAACGCCATTAGCTACTATACGCAATGCATCAATATCAAGACCGGAGTCGGTTTCATCCAGAATACATAACCTGGGATCCAGCATAGCCATCTGAAATATTTCATTCCGCTTTTTCTCACCCCCACTGAATCCCTCATTCACACTACGCTGGGTCATTGTCTTGTCAATATTCACCAACTTCATTTTTTCCTGCATCAACTGAAGGAAGTGTTTTGAATCCATTGGCTTTTCTCCTTTTGCTTTGCGAATGGAATTCACTGCCTCTTTAAGGAAAGTAGCATTGCTGATACCGGGAATTTCAACCGGATACTGAAAAGCCAGAAAAATTCCTTTCTGTGCTCTTTCTTCAGGAGCAAGTTCGAGAAGATTTTCATTATTAAAAAGAATTTCACCCTCTGTTACTTCATAATTTTCACGACCAGCAATAACTGAGGCAAGTGTGCTTTTCCCAGAGCCATTAGGCCCCATAATGGCATGCACTTCTCCTGGTTTAACTGTAAGCCCAAGTCCTTTCAGAATCTCACGCCCTTCAATTAAAGCATGCAGATTTCTTATTTCTAACATCATATTTGTAAAGTTATAAAATTTAATTCAGGATTCTAAATTATTCTATCCGACACTTCCTTCAAGTGAAACAGCTAACAGCTTCTGGGCTTCAACCGCAAACTCCATTGGCAGTTCGTTTAAAACCCGTTTACAGAAGCCGTTTACAATAAGATTAACGGCATCTTCGGTTGAAAGACCCCGTTGATTGCAATAGAAGATCTGATCTTCGCCAACTTTGCTTGTTGTTGCTTCATGTTCAACTTGTGCAGTTGGATTAGCTATTTCTAGGTAAGGGAATGTATGTGCACCACATTTATCGCCTATAAGCAATGAATCGCATTGCGAAAAATTTCTGGCATTCTCAGCCTTTCGGTTAACTCGTACCAAACCGCGGTAGCTGTTATTACTTCTGCCTGCACTAATTCCTTTGCTAACAATTGTGCTCCGAGTATTCTTACCCAGGTGAACCATTTTTGTACCGGTATCAGCTTGCTGCCAGTTATTGGTAACAGCAACAGAATAGAACTCACCTACACTGTTATCACCTTTCAAAATTACGCTTGGATATTTCCAGGTGATAGCACTTCCGGTTTCAACCTGTGTCCAGCTGATTTTTGCATTTTCAAGTGCCATACCTCTCTTAGTCACAAAATTGAAAACTCCTCCCTTACCTTCTTTATCTCCCGGGAACCAGTTCTGAACGGTTGAATATTTTACCTCTGCATCTTTATGGGCATAAATTTCAACCACTGCTGCATGCAACTGATTCTCATCTCTCTTAGGGGCAGTGCACCCTTCAAGATAACTTGCATACCCTCCTTCATCGGCTATTATTAATGTTCTTTCAAACTGACCTGTTCCGGCTGTGTTGATCCGGAAGTAAGTACTCAGTTCCATCGGGCAACGTACGCCTTTGGGTATATAGCAAAATGAGCCATCGGTGAATACAGCACTATTCAGTGCTGCAAAAAAATTATCTGTTGGAGGCACAACACTTCCCAGGTATTTTTTTACAAGCTCCGGATGCATCTGAACAGCTTCGCTAAAAGAGCAGAATATTATACCCAACTCAGCCAGCTTTGACTGGAATGTTGTTTTCACAGACACCGAGTCTATAACGGCATCAACGGCAACATTGGAAAGCCGCTTTTGTTCTTCTAATGAAATTCCCAGTTTATCAAAAGTCTTCTTTATTTCAGGATCCAGTTCATCCAGGCTCTTCAGCTGCGGCTGCTGTTTTGGAGCTGCATAATAGATAATATCCTGAAAATTAATCGTTGGATATTGAATATGTGCCCAGTCGGGTTCAGTCATTTTTAGCCATGAACGGTAACTTTTCAGTCTGAATTCAAGCATCCATTCCGGTTCGTTTTTCTTTTGTGAAATAAAACGAATGATATCTTCATTCAGCCCCTTAGGTGCTGTTTCAACCTCAATCTTTGATTCGAAACCCCATTTATACTCACTTTGCGTAACACTGTCAAGTATTTTCTGGTCTTCACTCATTTTTTACTATTTAGAATTGTTCTAATATTTAAATTCAGATAAAAAAATTATGGCTGATCTAACTTGTCAATCTGAAATTTTTCACTTTAACATCAACCATCCCGGATGAACAGCTGTTTATCTCACTGCTCATTATTATAAATTCATCGCAAAGATAATTCATTAACTTAAACAGTCAAAAGGGCAGTTACAGATATTTTGGTCTTTGTTGCTGTTCAAGGAATTATCAGATCTGCTTTGCTACTTTCGCCATAGATTATGACAAAACAGAATAACCGCACAGAACTGAGTTCACTGGGTGAGTTTGGATTAATTAACCTGATTGCCAAAAGTGTAAAAGTTCATAACCGTTCAACTATAAAAGGAATTGGAGACGATGCTGCTGTGATAGACAACAAGAGCCAGATGACCGTCATTACCACTGATATGTTATTAGAAAATGTGCACTTTGACCTGTCATTTACTCCCTTAAAGCACCTGGGATATAAGGCAATTGTCGTTAACTTGTCGGATATCTATGCTATGAATGCTATCCCTCAACAGGTCCTGGTGTCCATTGCTGTGTCTAACCGTTTTTCATTAGAAGCGATTGAAGAAATTTATTCAGGGATTAACCTGGCTTGTTCTCAATATAAAGTTGACCTGGCTGGCGGTGATACAAATTCATCTGCATCCGGGCTGGTTCTTTCAATTACAGCCATCGGACAGGCTGCAAGTGAAGATATCGTTTACCGTAATCAAGCTAAATTACAAGATCTTATTTGTGTAACAGGTGATCTGGGAGCTGCCTATCTGGGATTACAGTTATTAACCAGAGAAAAAAGAATATTTCTTGAAAATCCTGAAATTCAACCAGATATTACCGGCTATGATTACTTATTAGAACGGCAGCTTAAACCTGAAGCTCGTAAAGACATTATTGAACTGTTGAAACAAACAGGCATTAGGCCTACTTCAATGATTGACATCAGTGACGGGCTTGCAAGTGAATTGCTTCATCTGTGTACGCAAAGCAGAACTGGCTGCCAAATCCTGGAGAACAGAATTCCAATTGACATGAAGACTGCTGAACTTGCTGAAGAATTTAATATTAATCCTGTCACCTGTGCTCTGAATGGCGGAGAAGACTACGAATTGCTATTCACAGTTCATCCTGATGATAAGGAAAAGATAAAAACACTGAAGGATGTTCACATTATTGGATCAATAACTGAATCCAGTAAGGGATACAAGATGCTTGACCAGCAAAAACAGGAAATTGATTTAAAAGCATTGGGATGGGATGCCTTTATAAAAAAAGGAGTCTGAGTGATCTATTTCCCGATTATTCTTGCGTTGGTTTAATTTTGAACCTTGCTGCAAAGCGCAGCAATGAATTATACTGATCCTTGTCAAGACGGTAAAGTTCAGTTCCGTCATATCTGCGTACGGGTAATACAGAATTCTCAGCTCCCAGAATAAGCTGGAAATTTTCAAACAGTAAATAATTCATACTGATAGTTGCTATCCACTCAAGTCTTGAAAAAGCTTTGCGGTCTTCAATTTTTCCGTACTGATCTTCTTCTTCACTACCCAGCAACATTGCCAGTCCGGTAGCAGCCTCAAATGAAATTTTATTCGAGAATTGGTATTGAAAGAATAAAGGCACCTGGACATAATTTAAACGTGAACGGTAAAATGTATAATCTCCGATTTCAGGGTGCTGTGCTTTACGGCTTCCTTTTTGGATATACATCAGCTGAAAGCCTAAATTAGATTTATCATTAAGTTGGGTTGACACCATCCCTCCAACTTCAAAGCCAGGTTTATCATAGCCTGCTGCCTGGTCACCTGATAGCTGACTGGCAATTGCCCCAATCTGAATTCCTGAGTCAAATCGCTGAGCATTCCCGTAAAAGGTCAATAGTAGAAACAGCAGTGTAATTCGAATCACTTCAAGCGGATTTCTTCTACCTGCAAGACTTCCTTAGTCGTTGCATCATAAACAAATGCAATTATGTAGCATTCATCTGCATTCCATGAGACAGGCAGTGTATAACTGTATGATTTTGAAACAACTGTTCCTGTTGAAGCATTACCGGCAATAATTTGCTCACCGAATCCTTCTGTACCATTCACCGCTGCCCTTAATACAAACCGATGAATGTAATCAGGATTATTTTTATAATTTGGAGGAACTGACGGATTGATGTCATAATCCAGTTGCCAGTCTTTCACATTATCTTCGGCAATGCAAAGGACCAAATTACAAGTTGCATTAATGTCCTTTATTGTTTTTACAACTGCTGTTGTTGATACTAAGCGATCTGAAGCATCATAATCAGCTGTAATTTGAATTCCCATTTCAGGCGGCAGTTGCAGAAGAGCAGCTACCCGTACAGTCCATTGTGGTGTAGCAACAGCAAAATTACCGCCCACTTTAACCCGGTTAACCATTCCATTAGGACTGAACTGAATATTGTAATCATCAAACCACCGGGTGCCTGCCGGAGTATTAAAATCTGTAGAATAAGCAGGCCAGGCCGAATTACTTGGATATGTATGTGGCGGACAGGTTTCAGCAAAATAACCAGCATGAACTCCCAGGGAAACCACCCTATCTCCGTACATCGGCTTAATGGTATTATAAATTAACCTGGCTGCTGCAGGACAATTTCCGCAAGTATGACCTGTATAATCCTCAAGAAAGACCTTCTTGACAACCGAATCCTGAGGCAGCGGATTCTGGTTATTTGCCTCCTGTCGTGTTGGGCCATCAATGACATCGCAGCCCGTCAGAACTAAAAGTAGAAAAAACAAGTAGAGTAATCTCTTATTTATCATAGTCATTTGAGCAAAAGTAAAATTCTTTCGTCAGATTTCAGCCACCAAAGTTACATGACAGATTAAACCGATTGGCTAATTTCGTGTTTAATCCGATTAATGACTTCTGAAAAACATAAAATTATTGCAAGTATTTTGTTTCCTCTGCTTTTCATCACTTTGCTCTGGATTATTAAGATTATTGAAGTCTATACTAACCTTTCCTTTGTATCCTGGGGAGTTTACCCAAGAATTGCTTCAGGTTTAAAAGGTATTCTTACTTCACCTTTGATTCATGAAGACTGGGAACATCTGATTTCCAATAGCATTCCGCTGTTTATACTTGGAGCATTGCTTATTTATTTCTATCATGAACTTTGGTTGCGTAGCTTCATCTGGATCTATATGCTGAGTGGATTCTGGCTGTGGTTGAGTGGCAGGGATGCTTTTCATATTGGTGCCAGCGGTATTGTTTATGGACTTACTGCTTTTTTGTTTATCAGCGGTATACTGAGAAGACATACCGGACTAATGGCTGTTTCACTGGTTGTGGTTTTCTTATATGGAGGCCTGATTTGGGGTATTTTACCTTTTATGGTTAAAATGAGTTGGGAGGCACATCTTTCCGGATTAATGGCTGGCACTCTTATAGCCTTCTATTACCGGAGAGTTGGATTACAAAGGCAGCAATATGACTGGGAAAATGAAGAGGAGGATCTCAACAATCCGGAAGAAACAAATAATTCAATTCTTCCTGAATCTCACCAACCTGTAATCCGGTATATTTACAAGCCGCAAGAGAACAATCAGACTGATGATGAACAAAATTGAACACCTGGGGATTGCTGTCAAAAACCTCACAGAAGCTATTTCAAAATATGAATTACTTCTTGGTCAGCCTTGCTATAAAACAGAACAGGTAGAGAGTGAAGGGGTCATTACTGCATTTTTTAAAACCGGTACTAATAAAATTGAGTTGTTGCAGGCAACCCGGCCTGACAGCCCCATTGCAAAATTTATTGAATCAAGAGGAGAAGGAATTCATCATGTTGCTTTTGATGTTGATGATATCAAAGCAGAAATGAGAAAGCTTAGCAATGAAGGCTTCAGATTATTAAATGATGAACCTAAAGATGGCGCTGACAATAAACTGGTTTGCTTTATCCATCCAAAATCAACAGGTGGAGTATTAATTGAATTGTGTCAGGAAAAGACACTTGATTAATTCATAAAATACTCCGCAGAACTAAGCATTGACCTGGCAATCTCAGTTTCAGGATATTTAAAAAAGCGGTCAGACAATGCGGTTTCAATTATTTCACCTTGATGAATAACTCCTACACGGTCACTCATAAAACGAATAACTGAAAGATCATGTGAAATAAACAGACAGGAAAAACCGTAACTATTCTTCAGTTGATTGATCAGGTTAAGAATCTGTGACTGTAGACAAACATCCTGAAAGGAAACAATTTCATCACAAATAATAAACTCAGGATTAACGGTAAGTGCACGTGCAATGGCAATCCGTTGTTGCTGCCCTCCGCTAAGTTCATGCGGGAAACGCACCAGGTAATCGGCAGTCAGTCCAACCTGTTCAAGTAATGCTACAGCTTTTTCCTTTTGATATTTATGGTTTTTATAAAGCTTATGGACTTTCATTGGCTCCATTAGCAAATATCCAACCGTTGTATAGGGATTCAGTGAAGAGTAGGAATCCTGGAAAATTATTTGAATTCGTTGCCTTATTCCCTTATCTTCTTTTCTTGTCAGCTTGTGTAAATTATTCCCGTTTAGAAGTACCTCCCCCGAATCGGGTTTTATCAGACCAGCAACTATTTGTGCCAGGGTGCTTTTGCCCGAGCCTGATTCTCCGATGATGCCCAGTGTTTCTCCGGGATACATTTCAAATGAAACATTTCTAACAGCCTCGCTTAGTCTCTTCTGTTGCCCAAACCTGCTCCGTACAGCATAGTTTTTTGAAACTGATCTGACTTGAAGAAAAGGTTGAGTTTGGTAAATCTTCTCAGTTCTAGCCTCTAGTTCACCTAGCTTAAAATAGTGATCCTTTGCAGTTCCTGAGCTCACTTCTTCGCCTTCATTTAGTCTTCTTAATCGGATAGTTAACGGAGGATTACACGCTAATAATTTTTTAGTATAGCTATGACCCGGGTGAGTAAGCAATTCCTTTACATTCCCGGATTCAACCATTTTCCCTTTGTGCATAATCACCAGCCGGTCAGCAATGCATGACAATAAATGAAGGTTATGAGATATCAGAATCATTGCCATTTTACGTTCTGCACACAGCATTTGCAGCAACTGTATAATGGATCGTTGAACTGAACTGTCTAATGCACTGGTTGGCTCATCGGCAATCAGGAGTTCGGGATACCCGCAAATTGCAATTGCAATTAAAACTCTTTGTCGCTGACCTCCGGAAAGCTGATGAGGGTAGGACTTAAATACATGCTCAGCAGGCTGCAAACCTGTTTTATTTAACAGTTCAATAGAGCGGTTGTAAGCTTCTTTTCGTTTTACTTTTTGATGTTGCATTACAATTTCCAGAAGCTGTTCACCGCATGTAAACACCGGATTAAGTACATTCAACGATTCCTGAAGTATGAGGGAGATCCTTTTACCTCTTATTTGCTGCATTAATTTCTCATCTGATTGATGAATTGCCAGGTTACCAAAAAAAATTTCACCTGAGGTCAATGCCTTAAAAGGGAGTAATCTGAGCAGAGCGAGGGCCGTAACTGATTTTCCTGCACCTGATTCACCGGCAAGACCTACTATTTCACCCTTATTAATTGAAAACGAGAGATTGGTAGTTATTGGGACCAGCCCTTTAGCTGATTGAAAACTTATGCATAACTGCCTTACTTCCAATAGCTTTTCACTCATATGGCTAATTTACATTTTCATTTCTTCCTGTATTTCTACTAGTCCGAAGCTTTTCAACAATACCTGCAATTAAACAAAAGTAGAAAGTAAGCTTGTTGATACGTTTTAAAACATTACATTTGCGACCCCTAAATAAAAAGCAATACTGTGAATACGTTAAGCTATAAAACCGTCTCAGCCAACAAAAACACTATTGATAAACAGTGGGTTTTGGTTGATGCTGAAAACCAAACAGTAGGTCGTTTTGCATCAGAAATAGCAAAAATTTTGCGCGGAAAAACAAAACCTTCCTTTACACCTCATGTTGACTGTGGTGACAATGTCATTATCATCAATGCCGAAAAAGTTCGCTTTACTGGAAACAAACTTACTGAGAAGGAATATGTTCGCCATACAGGTTACCCTGGCGGTCAGCGAACCTCTACACCCGAAAAATTAATTCAAACAGATCCGACATTAATTCTTGAATATGCTATCCACCGCATGTTGCCGAAAACAAAACTTGGAAATAAGTTAAAACGAAATCTCTTTATTTATACCGGAACTGAACACCCGCATCAGGCTCAACAACCAAAAAAAATAAACCTCTCAAACTAGGAATTCATGGACGTAACTCATACCATTGGAAGACGAAAAACCGCCATTGCACGAATTTACATGACAGCAGGCAGCGGTGAAATTAAGGTAAACAACCGCGACTACAAAGATTACTTCTCTTCACTGCCACTTCAATACAAAATCAACCAGTCTTTTGAAATTGCTGGACAAAAAGATGCTTTTGATGTTAAAGCTAATGTCGAAGGAGGCGGAATTACCGGCCAGGCAGAAGCCATTCGGTTAGCCATTGCACGTGCACTGGTTAAGACCAATGAAGAACTTAAACCCATACTCAGAAGCAATGGTCTGTTGACCCGTGATTCAAGAATGGTAGAACGAAAAAAGCCGGGACAGAAAAAAGCCCGTAAGAGATTCCAGTTTAGCAAACGTTAATTTATTAATCCGGAAATCAACACAAATGAACAATACTGTACAGGACGAGATGATTAAAGCAGGTGTACATTTTGGCCACCTGAAAAGAAAATGGAATCCAAAAATGGCTCCTTACATATTAATGGAGCGCAATGGCATTCATTTGATAGATGTTAATAAAACTCAGGCAAAACTGGAAGAAGCTGCAGCAGCGGTTAAACAAATCGCAAAATCAGGCAAAAAGATTCTGTTCGTGGCTACCAAAAAGCAAGCAAAAGATATCATTGCAAAAGCTGCCAAATCCGTTGATATGCCCTATATCACAGAACGCTGGCCAGGTGGTTTTCTGACCAACTTCGCTACTCAGCGTAAATCTGTTAAGAAAATGCAGGGCTATGAAAAACTAATGGCTGATGCAGCATTTGACAATATGTCAAAAAGAGAAAAACTACAGGTGTCCAGGCAGAAAGTTAAAATGGAAAGATTTCTCTCCAGCATTGCCGATTTAGTTCGTTTGCCTTCTGCCTTATTTATTGTAGATGTGGTTAAAGAACATATTTCAGTAGCAGAAGCCGCAAAACTGAACATCCCAACCATTGCCATTTGTGATACCAACTCTGATCCGACCCAGATTGACTTCCCGATTCCGGCCAATGATGATGCAAGCCAGTCCATTGAACTTATTATGAATGCTATTGTAAAGGCAATTGAAGAAGGAATGGCTGAAAGAAAAGTTGATAAGGAGATGGAACGCGAAAAAGAAATAGCCATGGATGAAGAATCTGAAGATGCAGTACTTGCATCCCACCACAGAGATGAATCAAATGATGACGAAACTGAACCAGCATCTGAGTTATCCGGAACTTCAAAAAAATCTAGTCGTCCAAGGAAACCTTCTGCGGGTGGGAGCAGAAAAAAACAATCCTGAATCTGAATCCCTTCCGACATCGGGAGGGATTTTTTAAATCATACCATTTTTAATTAATAACTATTCATTTTATTTATTATGTCAACAACAGTAACTATTTCCGCATCCGATGTAAATAAACTCCGTCAGATCACCGGGGCAGGAATGATGGATTGCAAAAAAGCGCTTATTGAAACCGGTGGTAATTTTGAAAAGGCGATTGACGAACTTCGAAAGAAAGGTCAGAAAGTAGCTGCAAACCGAGCAGACCGCGAGGCAAAAGAAGGTTATGCAACGGCAAAAACCAATAATGAACATACCAAAGGCTGGATGCTGGCTTTAAGCAGTGAAACTGATTTTGTAGCTAAAAGTGCTGATTTTATAAAGTTTGCTGAAGATGCACTGAATCTGGCTGTGCAGAATAGTCCTGTTTCTATTGATGCACTGAAAGCCCTTCCAATGGAAGGAGCAACTTTAGGTGAAAAGCTTATTGATCTTGTTGGTAAAATTGGAGAGAAGATTGACATCACCTGCTATGAAACGATTGAAGCACCAAGAGTTATTGCTTACATTCATCCGGGTAATAAAGTAGTATCCATGCTCGGATTAAGTAATGCCTTAAATACCGAAGATGCCGGTAAGAATATCGCAATGCAGATTGCAGCAATGAATCCGGTAGCAATTGATAAAAATGATGTTGATCCGAAAACACTTGAACGTGAAATTGAAATTGGAAAAGAACAGGCAAGAGCTGATGGTAAACCTGAGCATATGATCGAAAAGATTGCTTTAGGAAAACTTAATAAATTTTATCAGGAATCAACCCTGCTCAATCAAGCCTATATTAAGGAAGACAAAAAGACTGTTCGCCAATATCTTGAGAGTATTGAAAAAGGTTTGACTGTAACAGCATTTAAGAGAGTGCAGTTAGGGTAATTCTTTCCAATCCAGTAAGAATTTAAGCTTCTGTAAGTTTTGCAGAGGCTTTTTTCTTTTGTGAATATTTGTTGAAGTTGGCCAGGAAGGCCAAATATTCTTTAAACCTTTGATATGACAGGAAGTCAATAATCACAGAATCTAAAACATAAAAATTATGAAAAAAATCATTTTAAGAATTCCTGTTCTGGTACTAATACTTTTCTCAGTACTCGTTGTTCATGCTCAGCAAGACCTGCATCAAAATCCCAGTGCCACTCCCGAACAACGTGCAGAAAAAATAGCTGCCGGTATGAAAGACCGGCTTGAACTGACTGATCAGCAATCCCAGAAAGTGTACGACATCATTTTAGAAAATCAACAAGCTCGTGAAAAGGCAGAAGTAACCAGAAAAGCAGAAAGGGATGCAATGGACAAAAAATTATCAGAGGTATTAACTCCCGAACAAATGGAGAAATTAAAAGCAAACAGAAGTGAACGGATGGAGAAGGCTAAAAACCTGAATCGGGGTAAAGGTTCTGGCAAAGCGCATTGCGATCATTAATCTGATTTGTTATGTATTAATAGTTTGAGAGCCTTGCTCTGGCAAGGCTCTCTTTTGTTAGTTGCCAGGCAGTTAGCTATCTGAAAAATACATAATTAAGCCATTCTTCATAATAAACTTCTGAAATTTTATGATTATGAATTAACTTTGTTCAGACTTAAAGGATCAATATTCAAATGAAAATTCTTTTTAGAAATCTTGTTCAGGAAGAATACGGGAAGTTGAGAAGTTTTGCACTGAAATTAACTCATAACCAGGAAGAAGCAAATGACCTGGTTCAGGAAACTGTATATCGGGCAATGAAGTATGAGGATAAGTTTGTTGCAGGTACAAACCTCAAAGGATGGCTTTATACCATCATGAAGAATACATTTATTAATCACTACCGCAGACTGGTTAACAGCCATATTTTTTCGGACAACACAGACACTCAATTCTACATTAATTCGGCCAGGAATACTGAGTCAAATCATGCAGAAGCCAATCTTGGGGCTGAGGAAATTGTAACAGCAATAAACAACCTGAAAGAAAATCTTCGTGAGCCTTTTATGATGAGTTATATGGGTTTTAAATACGAAGAGATTGCTCAGCAGCTAAACATCCCGCTGGGAACCGTTAAAATCAGAATTCATACAGCCAGGCAGATTTTAAAAGCTCAGTTAGCCCATTTTGTTGACTGAATTACTGATTTATCTTCCAGACGATAACCTTACGGTCATCACTTCCTGAAATAAGGTATTCTCTGGTCCATAGAATTCGATTAACTGAATACTTATGTGAACCATGGGTTGCATCCGTTATCCTCATTATAACTGAACCGGTTCGTGTATCCCAAATTTTTATGGTTCGATCCCGTGAAGCAGATGCCATCATGCTCCCATCAGGACTGAATACAATAGAATACACCGAATAATTATGAGCCGGTACCGAGCTGATTTTTCTGAAATTATCTTGTATGTTAAAATAATTGATACATGCATCCCGCCCGCCCGTAATTAATGTTTTTCCGTCTGGCGACAAAACCATTGTGTTAACTGAGAAGTCAGGATGATGTGCATGAAACTGGTTAATAATCTTCAGGTCACCCAGATTAATAATTGTAATTCTCCCGTCACTACTCCCGGCAGCTACCCATTCCTCAACCGGATGATACAGCAGGCAACGGGTCTTTTTTTCTGAAATCTGAACTTGATATTTAATTGAGAAATCATTCAACGCACAAAATGCAATGGTCCCGTCTCCTCCGGCAGTAACAAATAAATTATGCTCCGGAATAGGAATCATATCAAAAACAGCTGCTGAATGAAATTTCAGCAGCCGCAGTTCCTCATTAGTAGCAAGATTTGTTACATGTACGCCTCCTTCACTATTAGCAGCCAGTAACAACTCTTTTTCCGCCAGATAGAACAATGAAAAAATATAACCAGTCGTCCGGGCAAGTACTCTTCCGGAATCTACTGAAACATTTTCCCAGTAAACTGCCATCCGGTCACTTCCTCCTGAAATGACACCATTCTTAAAAGATATAATTGAATAAACAGGTCCCCTATGACCTGTTAATTCACCCAACTTACGGACATTTATCAATTCAGATCAGATAACAATTTTCTATTGTATAAGTTAATTACCGCCTTTTAGTAAGTGCTTATACATACCAATTACATTCTCAAGTCCATAATACAGGGCATCACAGATCAGTGCATGGCCAATTGAAACTTCAAGCAAACCGGGTACTTCTCCGGCAAAATACCGAAGATTCTCAAGATTTAAATCATGGCCGGCATTAATTCCCAAATTACACCTCAATGCTTCCTCTGCTGTTGTAATATAAGAAGCGATTGCCTGCTGGCGATTCTGACGATAAGCCTGCGCATAAGGACCTGTATAAAGCTCAATCCGGTCAGTTCCGGTTTCTGCCGCATGAGTTACAAGTCTAACATCTGCATTCAGAAAAACGGAAACCCTGCAGCCAAATGACTTGAAGTAGGAAATTATTTCCTTCAGAAATGATTTTTGCTGAATCGTATTCCAGCCTGCATCGGAAGTTAAAACACCAGGTGGATCGGGGACAAGCGTCACCTGCACGGGTTTAATTGCTTCAACCAGTTTAACAAAATCATCTCCGGGATAGCCTTCGATATTAAACTCTGTTGAAATCAGTGGGGCCAGATCTGTTACATCTGAATAGCGGATGTGCCTTCCGTCAGGCCGGGGATGAACGGTAATTCCATCGGCTCCAAATTGCTGTATCCGTACTGCTGCTTCCAATACATCAGGAATATTACCCCCTCTGGCATTTCGAAGGGTAGCTATTTTGTTAATATTGACACTTAGCCGGATCATTCTTAAGGGAAAACAATTTTCAACATAACAAAGTTCTTATGTTTGCTGCGTTCAAAACTATACTTTTTTCTAATCGTAAAAGCATTATGATGCTGGCAAAGGAACTAATAAAGGACACTGTACCTCCATTAAAGGTAAGCGATGATGGTAACCGGGCTTTAGCTTGGATGGAGGAATTTCGGGTTCGCTTTCTTCCGGTGATAAGAAATAAAGAGTTTCTGGGATTACTGTCAGAATCAGACATCCTGAAGATGGAGGATCACTCCGTTACAATTGAAAAAGCAGAATTACCGCTTAACAAAGTTTACATTTATGAGAATCAACATCTTTTTGATGCCATCCGGTTCGTTTCACAATTTAATTACCCGATTGTACCGGTTTTGAGCTTGCAGAATGAATATGCCGGCATCATAACGGTTAACGACCTGATTGATTCATTTGCCATTGCAAACGGGGTTATGATTCCCGGAGGAATTATTCATTTGCAAATTCAGCCTTCTGAATATATTTTCTCATCGTTAGCCCGTATTGTAGAATCAAATGATGCTGCGATTGTAAGCCTGAGTAGTTATCCATCTGAAGACGGGAAAACCCTGGAAGTTATTCTGAAAGTTAACCGGATTGATCTCACACGGATTCTTGCAGCACTAGCCCGCAATGATTACACGGTTACTGGCTATTATCAGCAGTCTGAATTTTCATCAGTTATTAAAGACAGGTATGATTCCTTAATGAGTTATCTGAAGGTGTGACAATAAAACTCCTCATAATGCCATTCAGGCTGATCCTGCTGAATTTATTTTTTTATCTGTTCCTCATTTTACATACGGGTTTTGCCCAGGTTGATACCATACCGGGAGCTGACCAGCCGGTAACCGTTCAGGAAATTATTATTACAGGAAATGATTTAACCAAGACCTCTATTGTTAAAAGGGAAATTATCATTCATCAGGGAGATGTGCTTCCTTTCTTTGCATTAGCCAGAGCTGTTGAACGCAGCAGAGAGAATCTGATGAACACTTCGCTGTTCAATTTTGTGACCACGTCAATTCAAACTGATGCGAATGACTCATCAAGGGTATTTGTAATTTTTAATCTGCTGGAGCGCTGGTATCTCTGGCCTTTACCTGTTTTTGAAGCAGTTGACAGGAATTTTAATGAATGGTGGCTGCGGAAGGACTTCTCTAGAACTAATTACGGTGCGTATATCACCCATGAAAATTTCAGAGGGAGAAAAGAAAGGCTTAGCATTCTTATCAGGCTGGGATATTCGCAGCGCCTGGGGCTATACTATACGGTTCCATATCTTAATCATTCAAAAAACAACGGTCTGGCATTCGGAATAAGCTACACCCGGAATCATGAAATTGGCTATGGACTTCAGGGAAGTAAAGTCCAGTTTTTTAAAGATCCTGAATCTTATGTCAGAAAACAATTAGGTGCTGGTATAAAATATACCCATCGCCAGGGCATCAATCAATATTATGGAGCCGGAGTCGAATTTCAGAATAGCCACATAGCTGACACCATTCTGACTTTAAACAATAATTATTTTTTACGTAACTTGAATACTCAAAAAATCTTCTTTCTAACTTTTGAATACAAAGATGATCATCGTGACATAAAAGTATATCCGCTGAAAGGTTATTATTTTGATGTAGTTTTTACCAAGCAAGGTATAGGGGTATTTGATAATGAGCCTGATTTAATCAGCCTGACCTCAAATTATAGAAAATACTGGAAACTCTCCCGGCTGTGGCATGCAGCAGCCGGAGTTAAAGGGAAACTATCCGGAAAAAGTTTTACTCCCTATTACAATCAGCGTGGTCTGGGATACGGAAATGACTTTGTGCGAGGCTACGAATATTATGCAATCACCGGAACTGACTTTCTTTTGTTTAAAACCAATCTTAAATTTTCTCTGGTTCCTGAAAGAGTATTTAAACTTGGATTTCTGCCTTCAAAGAAATTCAATCTGATCCCCTATGCCTTCTATCTGAACCTTTTCTCAGACCTGGGTTATGTTCACGACAAACAGTTTCAACAACTCAATCCGCTTGCCAATCAATGGCTGTCAGGGAATGGAATCGGACTGGATTATGTTACCTATTACGATATGGTTTTAAGAGTTGAATACAGTTACAATAAATTTGGAGAGCACGGATTTTTTATTCATTTTACAGCCCCTATATTCTGAAGACGGGATATGAAAGCAGCAATCTATTTCAGAGGACTCAACAGCGAAGTCATGCAGTGCTTCCAGGAAGCTTTTAAAGCTCTGGTTGAAGGCAATTGTGAGATTTTTATTTATGACACCTGCATCAGCCAGTTGAAAACAGCCGGTATTCATAATTATAAAATGAATCCCTTTTCATCTGCTCAGCAATTGAAATCCGACATTGATTTTCTGATTAGCATTGGTGGTGATGGAACTATATTAGATACCCTGACACTGGTACAGGACAGCAAGGTGCCGGTGCTTGGATTAAATACTGGTCGCCTGGGTTTTCTTACAGGTGCTTCTGCCGAAAAGACACGCTCAGCTATTGAAGAAATAATCAAAGGTCATTATACTCTTGATAACCGGGCTGTATTGAAACTTAAAACAAATAAAAACCTGTACGGTGATTTAAATTTTGCATTAAACGAATTCACGGTTCATAAAAAGGACAGTTCATCAATGATAAAAATTCATACCTACCTTAACGGTGAATACCTGACTACTTACTGGTCTGATGGCTTAATTATATCAACTCCAACTGGTTCTACCGGGTATTCCCTGAGCTGTGGTGGACCGATTTTAGCACCTCAGTCAGGCAATTTTGTTATTACTCCAATTGCACCTCATAATCTGAATGTCAGACCAATGGTTGTGTCTGATCAGAATGTTATCTCACTTGAAGTAGAAGGTCGGAGCCAATTCTTTCTTGCAGCACTTGATTCGAGATCAGTAACGGTAGATTCATCAACACAATTTGCAGTGTGGCGAGCTGATTTCGAATTCTATATCGTACGTTTGTATGATGATAACTTTCAAAAAACCTTACGAAACAAGCTAAATTGGGGCTTTGATTCCCGAAATTAATACATCATGTAACAAAAATTTTTTTAATCCTGTAAAAGACTTTACTTTTGACGTACTAATTCAATGAGTGTCATGAAGAAAACCACAATTTTTCTTTTATTTATTTTATTCAGTTTACCCCTGTTCAGCTATTCGCAGATATTGAAAAACAGATGGCGGTCAATGCGTGGAGAATTAAATATCGGCCTTGGAGCTTCAAACTTTCTTGGTGAGTTAGGTGGTGCCAATCAGGTTGGTACACACTTTTTTAAAGATTTTGAATTTTCACAAACAAAACCTGCTTTTTCGATTGGTTACCGGTATAAACTTTCGAGGACAATTGCCATAAACCCTCATTTTACTTATGCAAGAGTATCAGGAGATGATAAACTTACGGAAGAGTTCTTCAGAAATTACAGAAATTTATCATTCACCTCTCCAATCTATGAACTGAATGCAAATCTTGAATTTGCTTTTATTAAAGAACAGATCGGGCATCGTTACAGATTAAGGAAAGTAAAAGGAATGAGAGGATTTGAAATTATGGGTTATGGTTTTATCGGTGCAGGAGTTTTCCATTTTAATCCAAAAACTAAAATGACTGAAAAAGGAGAATGGATTAATCTGTACGATTTGAGTACCGAAGGTCAGGGATTAGTTGACAGCCGGAAAAGATACAGTCGTACTCAGTTCTGCATTCCTTTTGGTGTTGGTTTCAAGTACTCAATCAACCGAAGATGGGGAATCGGCATTGAATATGGTGTCAGGCAAACATTCACCGATTATATTGATGATGTAAGCAGAACCTATTATGATAAGAACATTCTGCTCACTCAGGTTGGTTATGAATCTTATGTCCTCTCTGATCGTTCAAACGGTGTATATCCAACGATCTCTTCACCCGGATCTCAGCGTGGTGACCCCCGGTATACAGATACCTATATGTTTGGCCTGTTAACCATCAACTATAAAATACGAACCGGGCGCACTTCGTACCCGTTATTCTGAGTTTTTTGTAGAATTTATTTTAAATATTACCGTTTATTAGCGGCAGAATTCTCAGTTCATGAATCTCAAACCGGTTGCTGCCTGGATTACGGCTATTTTTCTATTTATTTCAATTAGAGGAATTGCACAAAGTTCAGAAGTAGGGCTGATATTGGGCGTGTCTTCTTATAAAGGAGATATTATTCATAGTGTTTTTGACCCTTCAGGATTCCATCCTGCCGGTGGCATTTACTGGAGAAGATCCGTTAGTAATCACTGGTCATACAGGCTGGGTGTTCATTATGGAACCATTGGCGGAGATGATGCTCAAAGTGACGATCCGTTTCAATTGTACCGCAATCTGAATTTCAGATCACGCATTCTAGAAGGCTCACTGATTTTTGAATTTAATTTTTTTGAATACCAAACAGCAAACCCGGTCAGCACCTGGTCTCCTTATATTTTAGGCGGAATCGGATTTTACAAATTTAATCCTAAAGCAAGCCTGGGTGATGACTGGGTTGAGTTACAGCCATTAGGTACTGAAGGACAGGGGCTAGCCGGATATGAACGAAAAAAGTATAAGAGATTTCAGATGTCTATACCCTTTGGCGGAGGTTTAAAAATTAAATTAGCTCAGCGGATCGGAATAGCGTTCGAAGCTGGTGTTCGAAGAACATTTACAGATTACCTGGATGATATTAGCACAACTTATCCCAGAAAGGATTTATTGCTGACACAAAACGGTCCGCTTGCAGTGATTCTTTCTGACCGTTCTGTTGACCAGTTAACAGATCATAATGATGACCGCCAGCGGGGTGATGCTGCTCATAATGACTGGTATATGTTTGCCGGAATTCATTTGAGTTTTACCTTGTCAAAAAAATACACTGACAGCTGTAAACCTTTCCGGGAAAAGTTTAAGTGATCCCTTCGTAAAGCAGCGGTCAATATTCTTCTTAACATATTTGCATCAAACTTTTTAATAATGATGAAAAAGGTATTTAACTATTTCCTTCAGGGAGTTCTGATTACTGTTCCGGTTCTGGTTACTGTTTATATTTTATATGCATTAATTATCTGGCTTGACAACCTGTTCCCATTCAACTTTTCCGTTAAAATCCCGTTACTGGGGAAGGTCGGGCTTCATGGTTTTGGCATATTTGCCATTTTTATCATAATAACCATTGTCGGTTATTTTGCTTCTTCACTTGTTGCCAATCCTGCTTTTATTTTATTTGAAAGACTGTTTAACCGGACTCCCTTAATCAAGATTGTTTACTCATCAGTAAAAGATCTGATTGAAGCTTTTGTTGGCGAAAAGAAACGGTTCACCAAACCGGTTTTAGTCCAGGTCAATAAAGATTCTGATTTACAGCGGATCGGTTTTGTCACTGAAGACGATTTGACCAAACTCGGGCTGCCTTCCGGGAAGATTGCTGTTTACTTTCCATTCTCATACGGGTTTAATGGTCAGCTTTTTATTGTACCATCTGACAGTGTAACTGCCCTAAACGCTTCTGGAACAGAGATAATGAAATTTATTATTTCCGGAGGTGTTACAGATATTAGTCAGTAAGTTCTTCTGACTAAATAGTTTTTTAATCAGCAACAACTTCCATCAAAGCAATTTTATTTAATAAGGAAACCAGTTCCATGTAGGAATCTTCAGTCACAAGCCTGATACGGTAATCTTTAAAAAAAGGAATCCCTTTGAAGTAATTTGAATAATGTTTTCTCATTTCCAGGATTCCAAGTATTTCCCCTTTCCACCTTACACTGAACTCAAGATGCCTCTGGCAAACAGCTGCTTTATCCTGAAGTGTTAATTCAAACGCTGGTGAAGTACTTTGTAAATGATTTTTAATTTTTTTAAAAATCCATGGATTCCCAATAGCTGCTCTTCCAATCATAATTCCATCAACACCAAATCGGTTTTTATATTCTAATGCCTTTTCGGGTGAATCAATATCTCCATTGCCGAAAACAGGAATGTGCATCCTCGGGTTATTTTTAATTCCGGCAATTAATGACCAGTCAGCCTGCCCTTTATACATCTGTGCTCTTGTTCTTCCATGCACAGTAATTGCCCCGATTCCGGCATCTTGCAAACGTTCAGCAGCTTCAATCACATTCTTTGTTTGATCATCCCAGCCTAGCCTGGTTTTAACAGTGACCGGTACATCAACTGATCGCACAATAGCCCTTGTAATCGCGGTCATCTTGGGAATGTCCTGAAGCAATGCTGCACCGGCACCTCTGCATGCTACTTTTTTAACCGGACAACCGAAGTTAATATCAATCAGGTCAGGCTTTACACTGGCAGCAATTTCAGCTGCTTGCTTCATGGTTTCAACCTCACTGCCGAAAATCTGAATTCCAATTGGCCTCTCATATTCAAAAATATCCAGCTTTGCTTTGCTTTTTCTTGCATCCCGTATCAAGCCTTCTGAAGAAATAAACTCAGTAAACATCAGATCAGCACCTTGTTCCTTGCAGACCATTCGAAACGGAGGATCACTTACATCCTCCATCGGAGCCAGCAGCAACGGAAAGTCTCCCAATGAAAGATTCTTAATCCTGATCATGGTGTTGTTTCTATCTTCGTTGCAAAAATAAAGAATGAAAGAAGGTATTCTTGCACAACTGCCCGGATGGCGGAAATTACTTATTGTTCTCGGCCTTGCTCTTATATTCACTGTTATCTTTTATTTCCTCAGCGTACTGATTGGCACAGCAGTTTACGGCATTAGAATTCCAGATCAGCATTCACTCACAGAATTAGATAATCCCGATGTTGTCAGTGTATTGAAGATCATTCAGGCTGTTGGTGCCGGGCTGGGTACGTTTATCATTACTTCCGTATTTGCAGCCTGGTTGTTTGGCAAAACTGTTTTTCATTACTTACAGGCAGACCAGCTCTTTACACTAAAACAATTCATCCTTATTTTACTACTGACAGTCATCTGGATTCCTTTTACAAACCTGATTGTTGACTGGAATAGCAACCTGAACTTTCCTGAGTTGCTGAAACCTATAGAAACCTGGATGCAGACAAAAGAAAATGATGCTGAAAAACTGACGGAAGCGTTTGTTCATGTTACAACCTTTTCCGGTCTGATAGTCAATATCATTGTTATTGCATTACTACCTGCTATAGGAGAAGAATTTCTGTTCAGGGGAGTTATACAAAGAATTTTTTATGACTGGTTAAAAAATTCTCACCTGGCAATCTGGATTACAGCTTCTATCTTCAGTGCAATTCATCTTCAGTTTTTCGGATTTATTCCGCGCTTGTTACTGGGTGGAATTTTTGGATATATGCTGATCTGGAGTCAGAGCATCTGGCTTCCGATTGTGGCTCATTTTCTCAATAATACACTTGCAGTTATCACAGCCTATCTCACCTTTAATCATAAAATCACATTTAATCCTGATGACCTGGGAGTTCAAAAGGACGAAAACGTACTGGTCCTTCTGTCTGCTGTTCTTACAGCATCCTTAATCTACTTATTATATCGTTCACGAAGAAATTTTATTAAGAATCCAACTAATTAAAAATGTATCTTCGTTATAACTCATTTAACAACAATCCCGATTCTGTGAAACTGACATCCCAAAGGGCTTATACCTGATTCCTCTGACTTTATTAAATGAAAATACGGATTAACCATTTTAATGATTTACCCTGATCCGGTTAGTTTCACACAAGTTAGTTGAATTGTATTCTAATTCTATAGTGATTTTCTAATGAGAAACTTCGATTACGGGTGGTTATTGATCCGAGCTTAAGTTAAATTGAACCGCATTAGTTAGATTGCTTATTATCTTCGCATCCATTACAATCATGGTACTTCATTTATCTGAACAGGAACTTTTGCGCAGAGATAAGCTTAATGAACTGATCCGCCAGGGAATCAACGCTTATCCGCCTGAAGCTTTTGATGTAAACAGTACAGCTGCATTGATTCATTCTGGTTTCTCAGAGTCGAAAGCAGATGAACCCTGGGCAAAAAATATTTCCATTGCCGGCCGGATTATGAGTATCCGCGACATGGGAAAAGCCTGTTTTGCGGTCATTCAAGATTCAACCGGGCGAATTCAACTTTATATTAAACGGGATGAAATCTGTAAAGGAGAGGATAAATCCCTGTATGACCGGATCTGGAAAAAACTAACTGATATCGGAGATATTATAGGTGTAACCGGTTATGTTTTTAAAACTAAAACCGGTGAGACCTCAATTCATGTTTCTACCCTCAAACTACTTTGTAAATCACTGCGCCCGCTGCCAATCATTAAAGAAAAGGAAGGCGAAGTTTATGATGCTGTTACCGATCCGGAATTCCGCTATCGTCAGCGATATGCTGATTTAATTATCAATCCGCACATAAAAGAGGTTTTTATTAAAAGAACCAAAATGATTAATGCATTGCGGGAATTTCTCAACAGGCATGGAGCTTTAGAAGTTGACACTCCGGTACTTCAGAATATTCCTGGCGGAGCTGCTGCCCGGCCATTCATTACTCATCACAATGCTCTGGATGTTCCGTTTTATCTGAGAATTGCCAATGAGCTTTACCTTAAAAGGCTCATTGTCGGTGGCTTCGACTGGGTCTATGAATTCAGCCGTAACTTCAGAAACGAAGGGATGGACCGTACGCATAACCCGGAATTTACCATCCTCGAATTTTATACCGCTTATAAAGATTATTTCTGGATGATGGATATCACTGAGCAACTGCTTGAGCAAACGGCAATTGCTATAAACGGAACTACAGAGGTGCGTGTTGGCGATAAAGAAATTAGTTTTAAAGCTCCCTTTAAACGAATTACTCTTTATGATGCCATTAAACAATTTGCCGGTGTTGATGTGGAGGGGAAAACAGAAGATGAATTGCAAAAAATCTGTAACACACTCAACTTGCATGTTGATCATGCTATGGGCAAAGGCAAGATGATTGATGAAATTTTTTCAGCTTTCTGCGAAAAACATTTTATCCAGCCTGCTTTTATTATTGATTATCCGGTTGAGATGAGCCCTCTTACCAAAAAGCATCGTACCAAGCCCGGCCTTGTTGAACGATTCGAACTCATGATTAATGGTAAGGAGATAGCAAATGCTTATACCGAATTAAACGACCCGCTTGAACAGCGCGAACGATTCATGGAACAAGTGAGATTGAAAGACAGGGGTGACGAAGAAGCCATGTTTGTTGATTTTGATTTTCTAAGAGCACTTGAATACGGAATGCCCCCTACTTCAGGAATCGGATTCGGAATTGATCGTTTGGCTATGCTGTTGTGTAACCAGGTTTCTATCCAGGATGTTCTTTTCTTCCCTCAGATGCGACCTGAAATCTTTGAGGTAGAAACCCAAAAATCTGAACAAGGATGAGAGTCTTCTGCACATTATACATGGTTTTACTTGTATCCGTAGCCAGTGCTCAGAATCAGGATAGCCTGGCACAGTTACTGGTGAAAAAACACATTACTTATAATTCTGAACGCTTATCAACACCTGGATTCAGAATTCAGATTTTTTCGGCCAATCAGCGGATTCCTGCAAATGAAGCAAGATCCTTATTCTTAGGTCATTACCCTGATATTAGTTCCTACCTGATTTATCAGCAGCCAAATTTTAAAGTAAGAGTGGGTGATTGTCGCACAAGGCTTGAAGCATTGAAAATACGGGAACTCATCAGAAAAGACTTTCCAAATGCATTCCTTGTCAGAGACGAGATAAAGCTGCCAGAGGCAAGAAGCACTGTCTCTGAATAATTGAATTGTTTCCAATGGTCCAACCTCAAACCAGCTGGTCAAGCCATTTATTAGCTATGGTAACTCATTTCAAGTTCAGAAACGACACCTAGTTTTACTGTTCATTTGAATGGTTCAAACTCCTTTTTCAACAGCCAGAAACTCCTCCCCCTATTAAACATCCTCAATAACGGGTTGGCAGCATTCTCATTACCTTTGTCATCCACTTTTTAAATCATCTCATGATTGGCTTATTCAGTAAAACAGTTACAAAAATTTTTGGTAGTAAATCTGACTCTGACCTGAAGGCAGTGACCCCCTTTATACAGAATATTTCTGCTGTTTACCCTTCACTGGCTTCGATCTCAAATGATGAGTTAAGAAACAAAACTTACCAGTTTAAAGAGCGTATCCGTCAGCATATTTCTTCAACAGAACAAGAAATCAGCAACCTGACATTACAGGCAGAACAAGACGAAAATCTTGAACTTCGTGAAAAAGAGGATTTATACCATCAGATTGACAAGCTGAAAAAAGAGCTTAACTCAAAGATTGAAGAAGTATTGAACGAGATCCTTCCCGAAGCTTTTGCAGTTGTTAAAGAAACAGCCAAACGGTTTACCGAAAACGAACAACTTAAAGTTACTGCTACTGAACATGACCGCAACCTTGCTTCAAGAAAAACTAATGTTATAATTAACGGAGACCAGGCTATCTATCAAAACAACTGGATGGCTGCCGGTAATGAAGTTGTATGGAACATGATTCATTATGATGTTCAATTAATCGGAGGTACGGTTCTGCACTCTGGTAAGATTGCTGAAATGGCAACGGGTGAAGGTAAAACCCTGGTTGCTACCCTGCCTGTTTATCTAAATGCCTTAGCGGGCAAAGGAGTTCACATTGTTACTGTAAATGATTATCTGGCAAGACGTGACTGTGAATGGAATGGACCAATCTTTGAGTTTCTGGGCCTCACGGTTGACTGCATTGACCGTTATCAACCAAACTCCGATGAGAGACGAAAAGCTTACCGGGCAGACATCACCTATGGAACCAATAATGAATTTGGTTTTGATTACCTGCGTGATAACATGGCACGAAATCCTGAAGACATGGTTCAGCGCGAACATCATTATGCCATTGTTGATGAAGTTGATTCCGTTCTGATTGATGATGCCAGGACCCCGCTGATTATTTCCGGGCCTACACCTAAAGGAGACGATCAGCAGTTTCATGCATTGAAGCCTAAGGTAGAAATTCTGATGAATGCCCAGCGGAACTATCTCACTACGGTTCTGTCAGATGCCCGCAAAAAATTTGCTGAGGATGATAACTCCAAAGAAGCCGGGTTGGCATTACTTCGTGCTTACCGCGGCTTACCGAAGAGCAAGCCATTGATCAAATTCCTGAGTGAGCCGGGAGTAAAAGCCCTGTTACAAAAAACAGAAAACTACTACATGCAGGATCAGAACCGGGAAATGCATAAAGCAGATGCAGAATTGTTTTTTGTCATTGATGAAAAAAATAATTCGGTTGAACTTACTGAGAAAGGCATTGAGCTTATTACCGCTGCAAATGAAGATCCTGGATTCTTCGTTATGCCTGATGTTGGTGCTTCCATTGCAGATATTGAGAAAGCAAAAATTACGGATTCTGAAAAAGCTGAACGTAAAGAAGTGCTGATGCGTGATTTTGCAGTTAAAAGCGAACGGATTCATACGATTAACCAACTGCTGAAAGCATATACCCTTTTTGAACTGGATGTAGAGTATATCATAGCTGACGGTAAAGTGAAGATTGTTGATGAACAAACCGGGCGGGTAATGGAAGGAAGACGTTATTCTGACGGATTGCATCAGGCAATTGAAGCTAAAGAAAACGTTAAGGTGGAGGCTGCAACTCAGACTTATGCAACCGTTTCACTTCAAAATTATTTCCGGATGTATCATAAGCTTGCAGGGATGACTGGAACTGCTGAAACCGAAGCAAATGAATTTTGGCAGATTTACAAACTTGACGTAGTTGTCATTCCGACAAATAAACCTGTAATCAGAAAAGATATGCAGGATCTGGTTTATCGGAGTAAACGTGAAAAATACAATGCAGTGATTGAGGAAATTGCCAAACTGCGGGATGCCGGAAGGCCTGTCCTTGTAGGGACTACTTCAGTTGAAGTTTCTGAATTGTTAAGCCGTACCTTAAAGTTACGCAACATCAAGCACAATGTTCTGAATGCAAAGCAACATCAGCGAGAAGCTGAAATTGTAGCTGAAGCCGGGCTGGCCGGAACAGTCACTATTGCTACGAACATGGCTGGCCGGGGTACTGATATTAAACTCGGACCGGGAGTTAAAGAAGCAGGAGGTTTGGCCATCATCGGGACCGAACGCCATGAATCTCGAAGAGTTGACCGCCAGTTAAGAGGCCGTTCAGGCAGACAAGGAGACCCGGGATCTTCTCAATTCTTTGTCTCACTCGAAGATGACCTGATGAGGTTATTCGGATCAGACCGGATTGCCAAACTTATGGATAGAATGGGAATTGATGAAGGTGAAGTTATTCAGCATTCAATGATTACAAAATCCATTGAACGGGCACAGAAAAAAGTAGAAGAAAATAATTTCGGTATTCGTAAACGACTGATTGAATACGATGACGTGATGAACCAGCAGCGAAATCTGATTTATACCAGGCGAAGGCATGCTGTGTTTGGAGAGCGCCTATCGGTTGATCTGATTAATATGATTTATGATACTGCTGAAAGCCTGGTGACTCATCATATTGAAGCCCGTTCTTTTGATGATTTTAAACTTGATCTAATCCGCTATTTTGCAATTGAATCACCTGTAGATGAAAATGAATTCATGCAGGGCAATGTGGATACCCTTGCAATGAAAGTATTTGAACATGCCCAGCAGCATTATAAAGTTAAATCAAAACTAATCGCAGAAAAGGCATTCCCGGTTATTGAAGATGTTTTCCTGAACCAGAGTAAAACTTATGAAAACATTGTTGTTCCCTTTTCAGACGGGAGACGAGTTATTCAGGTTGTTTCAAATCTGAAAAAAGCATTTGACACAAAAGGATATGAACTGATCAGTTCATTTGAGCGGATGGTGACCCTAGCTCTTATTGATGATGCTTGGAAAGAACATTTGCGTGAAATGGATGATTTGAAAACATCCGTCCAGAATGCAGTGTATGAACAAAAGGATCCGTTGTTGATTTATAAATTCGAATCATTTGAATTATTTAAAATGATGGTGGATAAAGTCAATAAAGATATACTTCCATTTTTATTTAAAGGAGTCATTGCTGTCCAGGATTCTGCCAATGTTAAAGAAGCACAGTCTCCACAACGTACGGATATGAGCCGTATGCAGACCAGCCGGTCTGACAGTACACCCGGAGCTTCACCACAACCTGCTCAGGCAACAAAACAACGAGTACAGCCAGTGAGAGTTGAACAGAAAATTGGTCGTAATGATCCATGTCCATGCGGCAGCGGGAAGAAATATAAAAACTGCCATGGTGCAGGTGCAGGTGCAGCAATCTGATATGAGCGAACCGATTATCTCAGTCCGGAACCTTACCAAGAGCTACGGAGATTTTCATGCAGTTAAAGGTATTTCATTTGATGTTTTTGAAGGTGAAATTTTCGGATTACTTGGCCCTAATGGTGCTGGCAAAACAACCACACTTGAAATTATCGAAACCCTGCGTGAGAAAACTTCAGGTAAAATTAAAGTTAGCGGTTTAGATACAGATAAAGATAAGAACAGCATTAAGCAGATTATTGGTGTTCAGCTGCAATCAGCCGGCTATTATCCAAACCTCAATCTGAGCGAGCTAATCCGCCTTTTTTCCGGATTGTATAACCAGAAAGTTGATCCAGTTCAATTGCTTGCTTCAGTTGGGCTCAGAGAAAAATCAAAAGCAAAATTTAAGGGACTGTCGGGTGGGCAGAAACAACGCTTCTCCATTGCAACCACATTAATTAATGATCCAGAAATTGTTTTTCTGGATGAACCTACAACCGGGCTTGACCCCCACGCCAGAAGAAATTTATGGGAGTTGATCCTGGATGTAAGAAAAAAAGGAACAACAGTAGTGCTGACAACTCATTACATGGAAGAAGCCGAAATCTTATGTGACCGGGTTGCAATCATTGAAAAAGGAGAAGTTATTGCTCTTGATTCTCCCGAGAAACTGATTGACAATCTCCTGAATTCAGGTTTCCACAGAAAAACAGTAGTGAAGGAAGCTACCTTGGAAGATGTCTTCCTTTCACTTACCGGGCATGAATGGAAAAACGAAGACTAGCACCTGGCTTCTCTAAATTCTGTTTGACCATTAACAATTAATATGCTGCTGAAATCTGCTATTTTAGCAACCGTCAACACCTGATATGATTTATAAAGCTCTTGTCAACGGAAAAACCGTTAAGCTTGAAAAAGGCTCAGACAGTGATTCCTGGAAGATTGACGGAAAGGCCATTCAACCGGATATCATCCGGCTAAAAGAAGAGAGCTATCACCTGATATTGGACAATCAATCCTACCGGATAGAAATCCTGAAAAAGGATCAGAAAGCAAAAACAATAACCTTATCCATAAACGGTACTATCCATGATGTTCAAATTAAAGATCAATACGATGAATTGCTAAGCCGCCTGGGAATGGATACCCCTGCTGCACATAAAGCAAATGATCTTAAAGCGCCTATGCCCGGCTTAGTTGTTACAATTCATGTAACAGAAGGACAGCAGGTTTTATCCGGTGAACCCCTGATCACACTTGAAGCAATGAAAATGGAAAATGTCTTGAAAGCTTCGGGTGAAGGGATTGTTGGTAAGATTAAAGTCAATCCTCAGCAAGCAGTTGAGAAAAATGAAGTACTCATCCAGTTTCAATAATAACAACCATGAATAAGACTCTATTTTCAACCCGAAGAGAATTCCTCAGGAAAAGTGCCTGTGTAGCAGCTGCAGCTTCAATCTTACCTTTAATTTCATCAGCAGTTCCACAGAAAAAAAATTCCGGAACTCATCCTGCATCACAATCACAACAAACTCCCGGTTTTCAGTTACCTCCCTTACCTTATGCTTATGATGCTTTGGAACCTTTTATTGATACAGAAACCATGCGTATTCATCACGACAAGCATCACCAGGCCTATGTCTCAAACCTTAATAAAGCCATACATGAGTATCAATTAGCAGGTGATCTGAGCTTAGACGAACTCATTCGGGAAGTGGGACCCAAACCAGCTGCATTCAGAAATAATGCAGGAGGTCACTGGAATCATACCATATTCTGGGACATCATGAAGCCTGGCGGGAAAAAACATCCAGAAGGAGAACTACTGGATGCCATCCATGCCCAGTTTGATGACATCGAAGACTTCAGAAGAAAATTTGCAACCGTTGCACTCTCTCATTTTGGCTCAGGCTGGGCCTGGCTGGTAGTTACCAATACCGGAAGGTTAAACTTATTCTCGCTCCCCAACCAGGATAATCCGCTGATGGACATTGCAGCCAAAAAAGGGACTCCGATTCTCTGCCTTGATGTTTGGGAGCATGCGTACTACCTGAAATACCAGAATCTCAGGAATGAATATGTTGATGCCTGGTGGAAAGTGGTTAACTGGGACGAAGTCATGAAACGCTATCAAACAGCAAAAAAATAACCAATGAAAATGATTGATCGCAAAAAGTTCCTGCTTTCAACATTGGGATTAGCAGGTCTTCCTTTTATAGCAAAATCAACTATTCTTAAAAAACTGACTTTTATCAATAAGCCGGAAAATTTTCCTGTTGTAATTGCCACATGGGATAATCAAAGAGCAGTTGAAACAGCCACAAAAGAGCTTATTGCAGGAAAAACAGCATTGGATGCGGTTGAAGCAGGTGCCCGGGTTCCGGAAAGTGATCCCGATGATACCAGTGTGGGTTACGGTGGTATGCCGGATCGTGACGGAAATGTAACTCTTGATGCCAGTATCATGGATCATTTGGGCAATGCCGGATCGGTTACTTTTCTTCAGCATATCAAACATCCTGTTTCAGTAGCCAGGCTGGTAATGGAAAAAACCCCACATGTGATGCTGAGTGGTGAAGGCGCATTACGATTTGCCCTTGAGCATGGCTTTAAAAAGGAAAACCTGCTTACAGATAAAGCCAAAGAGAGATGGAAAAAATGGAAAGAAGAGCAACATTACAATCCGGTTAACAGCAACAACCATGACACGATCGGAATCCTTGCAATTGACAAACAAGGGAATGTGGCAGGTGCCTGTTCAACCAGTGGCCTCGCATTTAAAATGAATGGGCGGGTTGGTGACAGCCCGATCATCGGGGCAGGTATGTATGTAGATAATGAGGTTGGGGGTGCCTGTGCAACCGGTGTAGGTGAGTATGTTATGAAAACCCTTGGTTCCTTTCTGATTGTTGAATTGATGCGTTATGGATTATCTCCCCTGGATGCCTGTAAGCATGCCATTCAGAGAATTGTTGAAAAAATTCCTGAAGCCCGCAACAATCAGGTTGGATACCTTGCATTAAATAAAAAAGGAGAATTTGGTGCCTTTTCGATCAGGCCTGTATTTCCATATACGGTTTACCAGCATGGTGAAAATAAAAAGTTCGAATCAGAGTCAGAATTAAAATAATCTGCTGACCTTTTATTCTTTTGAATTCAAATACGGTACGGTCACTATCTGAACTTAGGATTTAATCTTTTAAAAATTTCATTTGCTATCTTCTCAGAACCTTTTGGGGTGTTATGGATAAAATCGTAAAAATCTACCTCTCTCCATATTCTTTCTGACGTCAGATCTATAACCAAATAGTTGTTCCCGGCAACCTTTTCAATTGAATGATTTAAGAGTGTCAGCAGAGTATAATAGTCAACTCCATTATACAACAATTTACCAAAATAACTGGTATCAGCAACTCCAATCAGCTCACCTTGTTCATTCCATTTGAATGTTAGGCATGGCTGAGTAATAAATACAGGCTCAGCACCCAGCCGGGCTGAATAGTCAATTAGCTTTTTAAGCCTGTTTTCAAAGTCCTTTAATTGTATGCTGAACAATTCGAATAACTCTGGAGCAGCAATTCCTGATTTTGTATACCGGACTTCCGGGAAATTTATCCGGATATTTCTTAAATTTTCCTTTTGTGCTGAGTTTATTCCTTTAATCGTACGAAATAAATTGTAAAAGACAGAATTTTCTTTAATTCGCATTACAAGGTTGTTATCATTCAAATCATCATAGGTAACCTCACCAACAATTCGTGCAACATCATTGATACCAATATAAAACAACAGAATCCGGGGTTTTAGTCCGGGTACTGAAGGGAACCAGATCTCAAAATCTTTGATGTGCCCAACTGTGCTCTGACCATCTACACCTGCATTGGCTATTCGTACTTTTTTATTCAGTTTTAAAAATAATTCTTCAAGATTATCCTGCCATGTCTGTCCCTCAGTAATAAACCTCTGATCGGTCGTACTCCCGCCTAACGTCAGTATATCAATCGTATTCGGCTTATTAAATATGTGTTGTCCCCTGAATCCAAATTTGTCTCTTTTATACGTAATTTCAATCAATGAATCAGAGTACAGGTCCGAATAGTAAACCACCTCTTTATCCTGAACAAGATTTAGGAATCTTATTTTATTCTTCTTTTGAAACCATCCTCCAAAAATCAATTCAACAATTACCAATCCTGAGAGCAGAATAACAAAATTTGCTCCTGTTATTTTTAATATCCTCAGCGCTCTTTTCATAACTGATTCTGTATTCCTGCTTCCATTTAAATATTACCGACAACCGGATAACTGCCCGATTTGTCCGACCAACTTATTCCCATTTAAATGTACGGAAAGCAACAGCATAAACAATAACTCCCCAGACTGCGATAGCTCCCAGCTTAGGAAGAACTTGAGTTAATGAAGCCCCTTCAAAGGCAACTAACCGCAATGCATCATTCAGCCAGGTAAGCGGAAGGATGCGGCACAATGGCTGCAGCCACTGCGGAAAAACATCAATATTAAAAAAGGTACCGGCTAGTAGAAACTGAGGCAGTGTAATAATATTGGCAATTGGGGGAATGACGCTTTCGGAGGTTGCAAGTCCTGAAACAATAAACCCAAAACCCATAAAAACAATCAGTCCGAATAAAGAAATAGCCAGCATCACTAAGGCTGTTATCCAGCCATGGATGAGCGTAAAACCAAAAAAGAAGTACCCTAGTACAATTATAAAGACTGCTCCGATCAGGGCAAAAGCAGTTCTGGCAATACATTCACCCATTACAATAGCAGCCCGGTTAACCGGTGTTGCAAAAAAACGTTTGATGACCAGTGTTTGCCTCAGGCTGAAAAAGACAAATGCTGTTCCGAAAACACCGGTACTGAGTAAGGCAAAACCAAGCTGACCCGGAAGAATAAAATCAATTGTTTTATAAGCCCTCCCTTCAACCTTCCCGGCTATTAACTTCATCTCCTTTCCCTCCAGGTGAGCTTGTGAGAGGTTAAACTTTAACAGGTTATTTTCAACCAAAATAACCAATAACTCACCCTTTTCTGGAGAAGCGGTGGTTGTTCTGAGTCTGACATTCTTCTTATCACCGGTTAGTTCAATCAGTCCGTCCAGATGGGCTGTTGACAACTCTTTAAGCAGGGCTGTTGTATCTGATGATACTGTAAAGGTAATGGCCGGGACTTGATGCAAAGATTCAACAAAAGGATGCCGGTTTGCTTCTGTTGTAACACCCAGTTTCAGGTGAGTCGTACCTCCTGAAATAAAACCAAACACCAGAATGAAGGTAAGTGGAAAGGCAATACTGAAAACAACGGCTGACGGGCTTCGTGTTATACTTCGAAATGCAGCTTTTACAATTGCCCACATGGCCTGCCTTTGTGAATACGGCTTGTTTTTCTGTTTCATCAAGTGATGTTGCTTTACAGATGGACGAGTGCTGATTTGATTAGATCTTCAACACTGAGTGAAGTGCCTTTATTGCGTAGAACAGAATCAATTGATTTTTCAGCTGCATTTTTGGCAAAGCCAAGTGTAAGAAGGGCACTCAGTGCTTCCTGTCTTATTGAAGGTGCAGTAGCAATGGGTGCTGCAACTGAAGTACTGTCGGTTTTCAGAATTTTATCTTTTAAGTCAATAATAATTCGCTGAGCACTTTTTGAACCAATTCCTTTTATACTCTGTAAAACCGGGGCATTCCCCTGGACAATTGCTTCCTGCAACTCAGCCGGATTTAATGATGAGAGTATCATCCTGGCTGTTGAGGCACCGATCCCATTTACAGTAATCAGCAGTCGGAATAACCTTCGCTCTTCTTCATCAGCAAAGCCATACAGGCTGTGTGAATCTTCTTTAATTGCCAGATGAGTATATATTTTCTGAACTGCATTTAATTCAACTTTGCTAAATGTATTCAGTGAAATATTCAGATTGTATCCGATACCACCACAATCAACAACCAGATTTGTAGCAGATTTTAATATAATCTTACCAGCTATATATTCGTACATTTATTCAATCACTGATGAAAGTCCCCGGTCCAACAATGCCTCGCACAAGGGGCGCAGCGACTGATACGATCCTTCCTTAACGGCACATCTGCCTTTATAATGAACCAGCATGGTACATTGTTCGGCCTGAATCAGATTATGCCCGCAGACATCAACCAGTGATTCAATTACAAAATCAAATGTATTGACATCATCGTTGTATAAGATCAATTTATGCAGGTTCTTATTCTCTTCGAGTTGTTTCGACAGATCCTCTTCTGAATAGTGATGCTTACTCATGATTGAAGTATATGGTTGTAATATAGGCAAAGGTAATTGAAGAATTGATATGACCGGCATTAATTATTCCGGTTTCATTTTGAATCAGGGAATACAGGAAGCAATAATCTTTGCAATTTCGGGGACGC
>JADLBQ010000069.1 GCA_020847635.1 Bacteroidia bacterium | reverse complement strand
TCATGCAGGCGCATTTCTTTATAATAATACTAAAAGAATCTGCTAAAAAATAAATCAGGATAATCTGGTAGGCCAGATTCAATCCTATTGAGTCGGGGTGGGCAGATTCGAACTGCCGATCTCTACGTCCCGAACGTAGCGCGATAACCGGGCTTCGCTACACCCCGATGAAAGGTTGGCAAATGTAATGCATCAATTTTCATAAAAAATGCCATCTTGCAGGAAGATGGCATTTATAAAAACTGAATGATGTAAAAAAAATTAGTCCTCTTCAATTATCCGGATTTGCCTGGATTCATTATCGGTTATCACTCTGACCAAGTAAATTCCACCGGCTAATCCATATTTTTTTGCACTGAACTCAATCTGGTATGCTCCGGCCTTTTGAAAGCCATCTGTTAATTGTGTTACCTTTTGTCCCAATGAATTAAACACTTCCATTCTTAGGTGAGTGTCTGTTTTCAAAGAATAATTAATAATAGTCTTATTCTGATAAGGATTTGGAATGGCAGTAACACTTACAGCTTCATTACTAATTCGTGCTGCAACTACATCTGAATAGGCTGCTTCACCTGAAAAATCAATCTGCTTCAACCGGTAGAAATACATAACATTGGACTTTACATCTTTATCATCAAAACCATATTCACTCAGAGTTGTAACTGATCCATTACCTTTTATAAACCCAATTCTTGAAAATCCATCCGGACCATTTGAACTTCGCTCAATATCATATCCCTGATTATTTTTCTCGGATGCTGTTACCCATTCTAAACGGATGAAATCTTTTCTTTCATTTGCATTAAAGGAAAGTAGTTCTACCGGAAGCGGGTTGGGTGCCTGAGCAGTACCAAACCAAAATTGAGGTGCTGACTGCATAACTGTTGCAACACTCATTCCTGTACGCTGAACAGCTGTAACCGGATTTGCACAAACCGGTAATCCAGTACTAATTAACCAATTAGTATTCAGGTTAAGTCCTGACCGGTTATACATAACGGTAAACCCAAAATCAGGATTTGTATAATTCGTATTATATAATGTAGGAGTAAAAGTACCGCTGTTAAAAACAGATGAGGGAACACCCCGAAATACCCAATAGCCGTTGTCGAGTGCAGTTGCAGGGGCTGCATGATAAGTAAATCCACACTCCGAACCCAGACTCATATTCGAGGCTGGTGCCACATCTTCAAACTGAATAGTGACATAGTTAACCGCAGATGGAAATCCGGTAGTTAAATTTAAAGAGAGTCGTTGATACCCTTTGGTTAATGTTCCTACCGGAAATTCGTATGTACCAATTGCTAAAGCTCCACCTTTATTTAAATATTTCCTGAGACCTGTCGTAGCCGAATTTCCATTCGTTTCAATATAACTGTTTACATTACCAGGAGTTATTGCATTAAAACTCCGGTTTTGTACCTCAACACGGTTATTTGCTGTATTATCCGTGATGATGATTCCGCTATTAAGAGTTAAAATACCTGATCCTCCAATCAGCATCCAGGCTCCGCCCCCGCCATGGTTGAGTAAAGTCAATGTATGAGCTCCCGATTGATTCATTGTTACATCATTCAATGTACCCCTGTTGAGGTAATTCTGAACGGTTCCGTTAAACTCAAGGACAGTTCCGCTGTTATACATTCCCGGATTATTGACAATAAAATTACCGCCAATTTTGTGATACTTACCAATCGCTGAGAAAGCACCACCGGTATTCGCTACTGTAAAATTCCCTGACATATCAATATCCTGATTGGTTGTAACAGAATAAGTCACAGGTTTTGTTATCTGTACGTGCCAGAAATCATCCGGAGATGTGACTGTCCCATTGATGAATTGATTGATATTATTATCAACGGTATTCTCAAACCGAACGGTTGAATTGCTCTGCGCACTAAAACTCCCATACTGATTGAAATCACCGCATACCTGAAGTTCGTAACTTGAGTTAATGACCAAGGATGCTCCCGGATTAATATCAACATTCAGGCAGGCTGCACCGGCAGCACCAATTACTGGCTGATTGGCAGGGAATGAGGGAATCATTGCATTGCGTTCACAATCCGGGATCTGACATCCACCCCAGTTATTCATATTAAACCAATCAGTACTCACGTTCCCTGTCCAAACTACTGTACCACCTGGAGGAACACCGTAACAGACAGGAGCTGATGCTGGGAAGATTAATGTAAATCCGGAAGTATTAATAGCATAGTTTGACACATTCAGCAGATAAATTTCTCCGGGATTTACAGCTATGCGTTGCCTGAAAGCAGGCCCGAAGCCCGGGTATCCGGGAGGAGCTGTACCATTGGTAGTGCCATAAACTCCGGTTACTCCCAACGCACTATAATGGCATCTGATTGGAGAAGTCAGATTTGAACAGGTTGGATTAGGGCCGTAGATTGCAAAATCATAATCAGTTCCTGAAGTTGAAGGAGGCCCTGGCCAATTGTTTGGAACAATCCAGAATTCCAGAAATCCGGCTGCACATATTTGAATTTTATACCAGGATGAACCGCGTTCACCAGAACACAAACAAGAAGTAGCACAAGGACCACAACCTAAGGTTCCGCCTGTGCAGGGTGATGGTGTTCCAAAATCACAGATATTACCAACACCTTGATAACCAGGATTCGGAATGTTAATGGAGTTCGCACAAATCGGATTAGGAATTGAGCAATCCTGCCCAGGAGTTGCCGGGTATAAATTTGAGCAACCAGCTCCGCCATCAATAGCTAAAATTGAGAACGAACCTGTAGCACTTCCAATCCCGTCAACCACAATATAGTATGAGTATCCGGGTGTTAACCCACTAAGGGTTAATGCAGATGACAAAGGTGTAAATGAGCCACAGGTTGGCTCATTGTCGTTACAACTGATATAGGTTAGTGTTGCACCCGATCCACATGCAACCGGACTAACACCCGATCTATAAGCAGCAATGATGGTATTTGACAGGGTACCTAATACTGTTTTTACCTTAACACATCCTGAAGGCGGTGCAATAAACCTGTACCAAACTGTATTGGGAGTTCCCCAGGTACCGCACCCACCTGGCATACCCGGCTCATCAGCACTTCCGGAGCAGGTATTATTCCCGGACAGATAAATACCAAAGGGAAGGAATGTAGCTGTACAAGGCATATCATTAACAGGTCCGGAACCATAAGAAACAATTGAGAAATCAAAAGTTGCGTTAACCCCGTCAACAATAAAATAATAGGTCCCTGGAGCAGGTAAATTAATGGTAGTTGTTACAGAGTTACCCAAAGCAGGGACATTAGCAAAACCAACACAGGTACCGCCTGAAGAAGGACATCCGTTATATACACTAAATCCGATTGCATCTGTATTGGTGTTATTCAATGTTACACCCAGACATTGAGCACTGGTTGCTGTAAAAACATAAACTTTATCTTCACCTCCGCTAAAACCACAAAGGCTCGTATAGTTATTAACCATACAAACCGTGCTTTGGCCAGTTACTGAAAATGGTAACGAAGGGATTGTAACAGCATTTGCACAAATCAATCCGGTAGTTGGCAGAGGATTGTTGAATACACTGATATTATCAACCACTCCGGGAGGATTTGTGCCGAAAATGAAATCATTTTTCCAGCTAAAAACCAATCTTAAAGTTTGGGCTGAGGGATTACACGGTAAAACAACGGTCGCGTTTTGCCATGTACTTTGCAGATTGTAGCGCCCTACTCTATATACACCTCCTAATTCAAAATTAGCAACAGGTGTAATTGCAGTCGGACAGAGAAAGACATCCATGTAATCAAATCCGTTCTCACCATAACATTTCCAGTCGAAAGACAAGGTTGCCTGTCCGGTTGGAAAGGCAATATCACGATAAAAATGTGAAACCCGTGCTGAGAATGTATTATAAGAAGCAGAGGCTCCTCCATTATTGGAAATATATGCACCTCTTAATCCGGTATTAGCACCTGGCGCACCCAGGTACCAGTCGTTTGTTCCCCCATTTACAACATTCCAGCCATTTAAAGGAAAGGTTGCCCCTAGTTCAAACCCACCGGCACCGGTAGGATTTAATAAAAGCTGTGCTTTTAGTGGGACAGCATAACTAACAGCTGCTATTACCGTAATCAATATTCTCAATATTCTTTTCATACGCGGTGTCTGTTACCTTTTGTCAAAATCTTAATTATTTAAAATCACTGCATGCTACAACGGCCATATTATAATCAAAACCCTGCCTGATTGTTGCTTTAAAACTATTTTCAGTCAGCTTTCTTAATAATTTATCTGGTTCCGGGTTAATGCGCGTATCTATTTTCAATACAAGCATTTCACCCTGGTTGCAGCGAAGCATAATTTCTATACCATTCATGCCATTGTAAATGTTTTTAACCGCATCATAGATTTTATCAGATCCAATTCCGGGAAAATCCAAAACAATTTCCTCATAGTCCCTTTGTTGTTGTTGTGCCGAAGCAGGCAAAAAAACAAAGTTGATTAAGATGCAACCAGCAAGTTGAATAAATATTTTTTTCATACTCAAAAATTCCATTTTCAAAATTAAGTCAGATATTCAAATAAAACAATCAACTTATTCAAAATCAGAGAAATGTATTATGAGCTTATTACGTTTATCATGGATTTTGGTTAATGACAATCTTTTCAGGGTAGGCTGTATTAAAATGCAGGATCTATTTAAAGAAGAACTGCTTTTAAAACCCTTACTCCGGATGTAGTAACGACCCTGACAAGATATACCCCCGGTACTCCGTCAAAGTCATTTGATGACAATTCTATTTCACGAACAGATAACTCAGGAGTGGTTTCTATTTCTTTAATTAACTGAAGGGAACCAGCATGATAAATCCTGAGAACAAGAATCATGTCATTACTATCCAAAATCAACCTGGTTGAATTATTAAATGGATTTGGAATTAAAAGAGCTTCAGCCTGGCCGATGGGTAGTTCAATTTTAATTGATTTGGAAAAATACTCCGAACCATCAAAATCTACCTGTCTGATTCTGTAATAGAGATTTTTGGTTTTGGGTAAATTAAAATCATCAAAGTGATAAATATGATATTGACCGGTTGTTCCGGAACCATTGACTTTTCCAATTGGCATAAAAGGGGATTCGGAAGATATTGACCGCTGTATCTCAAAAAAATTATTGTTGATCTCTGCTGCTGTTTCCCAGGTTAGCTCAACTTTTTCATGGATTAACTTCCCTTTTAAGCTCATAAATGCAACCGGAAGGGGTGATACCCCCTGAGCTGTACTAAAATATACTTCTGCAGCATTAGCAAAAACCGTATTTACACTCATTCCCACCCTTTTTACTTCAGTAACAGGGAAATTTACACATGTTATAGAACCTACAGGTGGATTTAATGACCAGCCTGATGCCGTGTTTATACCTGACCGGTTAAATTGCACAGTAAACCCTTGCTGCATATTTGTGAAATTCTGATTCCATAATACTGGTGTAATTATTCCTGACGTAAAGGCTGATTTCGGATAGGGTTGTAATTTCCAGAATCCGTTATCCAATGGCGATGCCGGAGCCTGATGCCAGGTAAGACCACATTCACTTCCAATGGAAGTATTATTGGCAGCAACCGAATTCTCAAAGTTCACAGTGATAAAATCAACTGAGCCAGGAAAGGGCGATGTAACTTCTAGCGACATTCTTTGATAACCTTTTGAGGCGGAACCCACGGGAAACTCATAAGTACCTGTAGCCAATGACTGATTGAGGGATTTCCGGACTGCACCTTCGATATAACTGAAATTGTTTCCCGGAGTAATAGCATTATAATCCCGGTTTTTAACTTCAAGAAAACTACTTCCGGTAATGATTTTTCCACTCTGAAGCAAAAGGTTCCCAGTAATACCCATTCGCATCCAAGCAAGCGATGCTCCATGATTGTTTAAGTTGAGAATACCTCCCGGTTGTTGATTCATCACAACATTATTAATTGATCCGCGGTTTTTGTATTGTTGAATCAATCCGTTAAATTCAAGAGTGGCTGCTGACTGATATGATGCAGGATTGGGAGCAGTTGGATCAATGATAAAATCACCGCTAACCTTCTGATATATGCCTGTAGCCCTGAATTCGCCACCAAACAGTCCGCCATTTACCTTAAAATTACCTTTGACATCAAGGTCCTGCATGGCCTGAACATAATACCCGGCTGGCTTATTTACAATGATACTTCCTAAGGCATTAGTACCCGTCAGGTTACCGTTCAATTTCTGATGATGCAAAGAGCTCAATGGAGCTGTTTGAGCTGTATCTTGAAAAAGCATTGTTGCACCGGGGTTTATGCTCAGGTTGCCATTGTTATTAAAATCATTGCAAATCATAAACTGTAAACCAGAACTAATACCAAATCCAGCATCCGGGTTGATTGTAATTGTTCTGACGCTGGCACCGGAAGCTGATATAACCGGGTAACGGGGTAAACTTGCAGGTATAAGTACATTAATTCTGCAATCCGGGACCTGGCATCCTCCCCAATTCTGACTATTAAACCAGTCTGAACTGGCTGTACCCGTCCAAACCATTGTTCCTCCGGGTGGCACTGTCGTAGAAACCGGGGTTGAAGATGAAATATTAAGTGTAAATCCCGAATTCGTAATATCCCAGTTACTCACACAAAGCAGGAATACATCTCCTACCTGAACTCCAACAGTATCTTCGTACGAATCATTCCAGCAAGCACCTCCATAAACCGGGTTACCATTGCCATTTGCATAAAGGCCGGTTACTCCCAGGTAATTATAATTACATCTCAAGGGTACTCCCAATAATCCACAGGCTGCTGTTGCTCCTGCACCACCAACTTTATAAAGTGTAAAATCATAGTCTGTTTCGGCACCACCTGTGCATCCGGAAGTATAATCATTTGGTACTATATCAAATGCAAGGAATCCACTGCCGGTAATTGCTATCCGGAACCAAACCGAGCCCTTTTCACCCTGAAGCAAACAATTAGAACCGGCACTGAAATCACAATGATTGCCTATTCCGTTATATCCGGGATTGGGAACATTTACAGTATTACTACACACCTGAATAGCCAATTCGCAATCTTGTCCGGGGACCGGAGGCATTTGTGCATTGGTACATGCATTATAGATAATAATTGAAAAACTTCCTGTTTCAAATCCAAAACCATCCACTGCAACATAATATGTCACTCCTGAAGTCAGCCCATTCAATTCAAGTAATGAATTACGATAGGGATATCCCGTAAATCCACATGAAGGAATATCATCATTGCAATTGGTGCCGTTCAATAACATTAAGGAAGAGCAGATTCCTGAGTATATTGCCAGTTGAGTATTTACCAAAGTACCTGAAGTTGTTTTTATTCTCACACATCCTGAAGGCGGAGCAATAAATTTATACCATACCGTATTATTCCAATTATTTCCACAAGAAGGAGGGGGTGGCTCATCACAATTGGAAGCTCCTGTGTTATTCCCACTCATTGGTAAATTAAGTGGCAGAAAGGCAGCATTACAGGGTAAGTCATTGACGGGGCCGCCTGATGGACTTAAGACAATTTGTATATTATCAATGCAAACAGCAGGATTAGCTCCTGATGAACCATCATTTATCCATGAAATTACCAGTCGTTGAGGAACCCCTGCAGTTGCACAAAATGCAAGTGATTCAGACTGCCAGGATGTTTTCATATTAAAAGCTCCCAGCAATCCGCTATTGACAATTGATCCTGCAACTGGTGTTATTGTTGTTGCAACAACTTCAATTCTTAAATAATCAATTGGATTACTCATCAAGCTCTCGCCAGCAGATTTCCATTTAAAGGTAAGCTGTACCGTTCCGGAAGCAGGAAAGGTGATATCCCTGTAAAAATGTGAAACCTGTGGTAAAGTAGCCGTATAATTATTACCGGCTCCACCATTATTTGAGATATAAGCACCCCGGGCACCGGATTGTGCCCCGTTTATTCCAATAAACCATTGATTGGTTGAATGGTTAGCAACCATCCAGCCATTACCTGCCAGCGTTGATGAAACTTCAAATCCACCTTCTCCGTTTCCATCCAATAAAACCTGACCAGCCAACAAACAAGTTCCTGAAAGAAAAGCAGTAAAAACCAGAACTAAAGTTTTGTTCTTTATCATCATCTGAAAAAAATATTCAAAGTCTTAATCGCAGAACTTTTGTTTCAACTGACTTCTAACTATTGTCGCTGGCTTCCTTAACAGTCGGTCCATCCCGTTCGAAAAAATTATATACGGACTCTAAATCATTCCGAAAAGTGCTGTCAACTTTAAAGATAATTAAAGCCTGTTTCCCAGGCTTCTCACAATACTCAATAAATTCAAAACCTTTGAGCTCTGGAAAATCGTTTTTGATGTTGCTGTTGACTGGCGTTCCTGTTAAATCAATCACAAAAGTAACAGTTGTCTTTTCTATACCAAAATTATTTTGAGCCTTGCTTTCCAAACAATTCCAGAACAGAATCATATAAAGCACAGAAAATAATGGTTTCATAATCGTTTTATCCTGGCAGGTAAAAGTATTCCTGATTCTTATCCCTCATTCTAAAAAAATGTATAAGATTTTAAGAGGTCAATGTTAGCTGTCGAAAGAGCTGATTCACCTGAATCATCTCCATAATAAGGTTAAAAGATCGGAGTAATAGCCTTTTAACCTTTTGGGTGACTGAATGGATAATCAATTTTGTTCGTGTGAACATATTAAATTACTCATTACCGACCCTATTTAAGCCTGTTTCAGTCCAAATACTCATAAGAAAACTGACTTTAAAGAAGAGCTACAAACTAATATTACTCTTTTTTCTGTTGGACAAAGAAGGGTCTTTTAAAAACAATCCTATTCAATTAAGCTAAAGCCAAAAGTCATGCATAGAGCCTTTTCCGTTGGCATTGATGAGGGTTGATTCAGGTTAATTCTCGAAATAATTACATCAATGCCGGAGAACGGAAGGTGACTGTTTCTATAGCTATGTGGTTAAGCAATAGCTTTCACAATTAATAAAGAAGACTTTGAACAACTGATTATTACTATGACAATCTGAAAGTATATTAATGATTTTCAAGTCAACACCAGTTGTCTGAATTGTAATTCTGGCAAAAGCCTTTACCGGTAAACTGAACGGAAGCGTTGTGATCAAAAAAGGATTGGAACAGGTGCTTCCGTTTACAGTCATAACCGGGCAGCTGATTGAATGCAATTTGAAACTGATACAGGATTGACTGAAAACATTACTTCGACTTTCATACCTCTTACCAGGAATCATAATCAGTAATAGACAGAAATGTTTAAATCCGGGCTAAATGTCAATATTTTTATCTCATTGTGATAAGTGGATGCAAATCTCCGGCTCACAACAGGACCTGTGATTTGGTGAATTAAAGCCAGCTTCAACAACATTTGATGCCGATGCAACATAACCAACTGAATTTCTCCTTCCATTTAATTGTTGTATTGAAATTTATCAGCCAGGACTTCTTTCTTAATAAGATTATTTTCAGTTTTAGTATCTTGTAGTACCTTACTGCCAGCAAAGCCTGATTCAAAATAACAGAATCCTGAGATGATTATTCAAAGATTGGGTGAACTGAAACTAAAAAAGGGTAAAAATCTTAAAGCTGATATTTGAATTCCAATCCCAGTTCGTCCAATTGTTCTTTTGAAACAGGTGCAGGAGCATCGATCATTACATCTCTGCCAGAATTATTCTTAGGAAAAGCAATATAATCGCGAATGGAATCACTGCCACCAAATAATGCACATAGCCGGTCAAAACCGAAGGCAATACCACCATGAGGCGGAGCACCATATTCAAATGCATTCATCAGGAAACCAAATTGTGATTCTGCCTGTTGCTGCGTAAAACCAAGAAGTGAAAACAGCTTCTGCTGCAGGTTCCTATCATGAATCCTGATGGAACCACCTCCGATTTCCTGACCATTAATCACCAAATCATATGCATTTGCTCTGACCCGGCCAGCATCGGTATCCATCAGATGAGTATCTTCCGGCAATGGTGAAGTAAACGGATGGTGCATTGCCTGGTAACGCTTTAATTCATCATCCCACTCCAAAAGCGGAAAGTCAATCACCCATAGCGGTGAGAACACATCCTTCTTCCTGAGTCCAAGCCGATTTCCCATTTCAAGCCGCAGTTCACTCATAGCCTTACGAATTTTTCCAGAAGCTCCGGCAAGAACAAGAATCAGGTCACCGGCTTTGGCTTTGGTAGCACTGATCCAATGTTTCAAATCATCAGTGCTGTAGAACTTATCAACTGAGGATCTGATGGTTTCATCAGTATTGTATTTAACATAAATCATTCCTGAAGCCCCCGTCTGAGGCCGTTTTACAAACTCTGTTAATTCATCCAATTGCCTACGGGTATATGCAGAGCACCCTTCAGCTACAATGGCCTGAACAGTTTCAGCCTCATCCAAAACTTTAAAGTTTTTTCCCTTTACCAGGGAAGTAATATCATTTAGCTTCATGCCGAATCTCAAGTCAGGTTTGTCATTTCCATAATCCCTCATTGCTTCTTCAAATGACATTCTTGGGAAAGCTGAAAGCAGGATTTTTTTTTCTGCTTCAAATAAGGTTTTGATATATTTCTCAAACATCTGCAATATATCTTCTCTTTCCACAAATGCCATTTCACAATCAACCTGAGTAAATTCCGGTTGGCGGTCTGCACGAAGATCTTCATCCCGAAAGCATTTTACAAGTTGAAAATAGCGATCCATCCCTGCAACCATTAACAGTTGCTTAAAAGTCTGAGGGCTTTGCGGCAAAGCATAAAATCCACCCGGATTCATCCTGGAAGGAACAATAAAATCCCTGGCTCCTTCGGGAGTTGATTTAATCAAAACTGGAGTTTCTACCTCAATAAAGCCCTGCGCATCAAAAAACTTTCTTGTTTCCTGAGCAATCCTGTGACGAAGTACAAGTGCTTCTTTAACCGGATTTCTGCGAATATCCAGATAACGGAATTTCATTCTCAGATCTTCACCCCCATCGGATTCATCTTCAATCGTAAAAGGCGGAACTTTTGAAGCATTCAGCAGGGTGAATTGATCAACCAGAATTTCTATCTCCCCGGTTTCCATCTTCGGATTTTTATTGCTACGCTCCGTAACTTTTCCACTTACACTGATTACAAATTCTCTTCCCAGTTTGCGGGCCTCGGTACACAACAGCTGATTTCCGTCCATGTTAAAAACCAATTGAGTGATCCCATAGCGGTCGCGAAGATCAATAAAGGTCATACCACCCATATCCCGCATGCGTTGTACCCATCCGCAAATGGTTACATCAGTGCCGGCATCAATAAGCCGTAATTCACCGCACGTTTTGTTTCTGTACATTTCGGGGCGAAGATAGAAGATGAAAAGCTTGACAGAAAAAAATTAAGAAAAGTCTTAGGTATAAATAGAAAATTGAATTTCAGATACACTCAGGGAAGTGGTTCCGACAGGAATCGAACCTGTATCTCAAGTTCCGGAGACTTGCGTACTATCCATTGTACTACGGGACCAGCCGGTCAGAAGACCGAGTCGGCAAATGTAGCGAAGTACAGGAGTTGTTAATCAATTTGATGCTATGTTCATTCGTTTGAATGAATCGTCATAAAAACTTTCAACAGCTTTCCGGTAAATCGGATTAATGTCGTTGATAATCCGGAAATAAGCTTCTGTATTCCAGAGGTCACGGGCAACCAGTGCTTTAAGCTGAACGGTCAGAATAGCCATTGATTTTTCTTTTTCGTCCTGAGTGGCAGTTACTTCCCTTTTCTCAGCAAAATCAAAGAATGATTTCATAAACGAACTGTCAGTAACGAATTGTTCTTTAAACGCATCAATATCCGGGAATTTTGAATGCAGGCTTTTCCTTTTATTATCAACATAGGTTAATGCAAATTCATTGATTACCCCTTTGCGTAAAATATCCCGGTAAAAGGTAGTGAAAAGGGTTGTATCGGCTGGCACAAAAACATCCGGCATGATTCCTCCACCCCCATATACTTCACGCCTGGCGTTGGTATAATATTTCAGTGAATCAATAAACTTAATGCTGTCAGCATGAATATTTTCGCCTCGTTTAAAGCGGTTAATGATTTCAGCAGCATAATCTTCCTCATTTTCCCCATAGGGTTTCTGAATTGATCTGCCGGAAGGTGTATAGTACCTTGCCACAGTTAATCTAACCATTGATCCATCCTGGAATGGGAAAGGTTTCTGTACAAGGCCTTTACCAAATGATCTGCGGCCAACAATTAAACCACGATCCCAGTCTTGAACGGCACCCGATACAATTTCGCTTGCCGAAGCCGATGATTCATCAATCATCACCACCAGTTTCCCTTTTTCCCACCCTCCGGCCGGTGTTGAATAATACTCCTGTAACGGACTGTTCACTCCTTGTGTATAAACGATTCTTTTCCGTTCTCCCAGAAATTCATCTGCCAGTTCAATTGCCCGGTTCAGATAACCACCTCCGTTACCGGTAAGGTCAAGAATGAGATTTTCAGGATTCTCCCTTTTAAGTTTATTCAAAGCAGCAATAAACTCATCAACAGTTGTATCAGCAAACCGGCTTAATTTAATATAGGCTGTTTTCTTATCGGCCATATAAGCAGCATCAACTGTAAAAAGAGGAATTTTATCTCGGGTAATGATAAAATCAAGCAGGTCAGGAGATCCTCTTCGGAGTATAGACACAGTAACTTTCGTTCCTTTATCTCCGCGAAGTTTTTTCATTACATCATTATTCGTAATTTTTACACCTGCGGCATTAATACCCTCAATTTTTACAATTCTGTCACCAGCCATGATACCGACCTTTTCACTGGGACCTCCTGAAATCGTATTGGTTACGAAAATGGTATCCTCAAGAATATTAAACTGAATTCCTACCCCTTCAAACTTGCCAAGTAAAGGCTCATTTGCCTCCTTAGCTTCTTCGGCAGGAATATAGGTTGAGTGGGGATCAAGATCTTTCAAAATTGCCCGGATTGCATCTTCACTTAACTTCTTTTCATTGACCGTATCAACGTAGGCATACTGAATCATGCCCAAAAGCGACAGTATTTTCTGTGCATTGATTGACTGAGCCAGGCTGCTCAATGATAAAACAATCAATAAGGGCAGCAGTAAAATTTTCTTTAAAATCAATTTTTTCATTCTATACTGTTTTCAGTTGGTGTAAAATAGACAATTTAACCGGTTGATTGTTTCTCTAACTTAATTGTCTTTGTCCAAGGTTAGCAAGACTTTAAGATTCAATTCATTTTACAATAATCAATCTGTGAAGATGGTTCAGGTTACTTTTTGAATAATAATCAGAAGTCAAATCCGGTTTCCGTTTTCAAAAGTATAAAACTGGAAGGTACGTTAGCTAATTTAACATAATTTTTACCTTTGACCAGTATTAACATCTGCAAAACCATATAAACCATGAGCTTAGAAATTACAGGAACGCTTTTACAAATAATGGAAGAAGTAAAAGGCCAGAGCCAGCGTGGCAACTGGAACAAACAGGAATTTGTGATTGAAACAATTGAAGATAAATTTCCAAGAAAGATTTGCTTTTCTCTTTGGGGTGAAAAAACAGCATCATTGAAAAATTTACAGATCGGATCACGGATAAAAGTAGACTTTAATCTGGAATCGCGTGAGTTTAATGGTCGATGGTACACAGAAGCACGTGCATGGATGATTTCATCTCTTGATTCAGCGGTTCCAAGCACACCAATGACCAATTCAGGTTTGCCACCTGCTCCCTCTGAAATAGAGACTGCTGCTGACTCATCAGTTGAAGATGATTTGCCATTCTGAATTTATTAATCCTTAAGGCTTATGTATAAGAAAATCTTTGCATGGATTCTATCCATGCAGGTAATTGTTTTGACAGCCCGAGCCGATGAAGGAATGTGGCTTCCTTTTCTGCTCAAGCACCTCAACCAGGAAGCCATGATAAAGAAAGGTCTGAAAATTCCGGTTGATAGAATTTATAGCGAAACAATTCCAAGCTTAAAAGATGCAGTTGTGATTTTTGGCGGAGGATGTACCGGAGAGGTTATTTCACCAAACGGGCTTGTTCTCACCAATCACCATTGCGGGTATGGTGCAGTTCAGACATTGAGCAGTGTTGAAAAAGACTACCTTACAACAGGGTACTGGGCAATGGATCAAAAAGATGAGCTTCCATGCAGCGGGCTTACAGTAACTTTTATTATCAGAATTAAAGAAGTTACAGACTCCATTCTTGCAGGAATTGATATTTCAACTTCCGAAGCTGACCGTGCAGCAATTGTCAGCAGAAAATCTGATGAGCTGGTTAAACACGAGACAGCAGGCACGCATTATACCGGATTCGTAAGGGCCTTTTTCAATGGTAATCAATACTATCTTTTTGTTACAGAGGTGTTCAAGGACATCCGGCTTGCAGGTGTTCCGCCTTCTTCAATTGGTAATTTCGGAGGTGATACTGACAATTGGATGTGGCCCCGCCATACCGGTGACTTTTCATTATTCAGAATTTATGCTGATAAAGACAATAAGCCGGCAGCCTACTCACCCGACAATGTACCTTACCGCGCCCGTGAGCATTTTACTATCTCACTTAAAGGCATTCAGGAAGGGGATTTCACAATGGTTTATGGGTTTCCGGGAAGAACCCAGCAATATATCTCCTCCTTTGCAATTGATTTAATTGAGAAGGACCTGAATCCTGCCCGCATTGCTATTCGTGATAAAAGACTTGAAATTATGAAGGATGGAATGCAGATTTCCGATACAGTAAGAATTAAATATGCATCAAAACAAAAAGGGATAAGCAATGCCTACAAGAAATGGAAAGGTGAGCTTCTTGGTATCAGTCGTCTGCATACAGCTGATCAGAAACGAATGACTGAAAAAGAATTTAATATCTGGGCTGCTTCATCAGGAAAACCTGAATACGTTAATCTGGTAACCTCATTACAGGCTGCGTATGAAAACCTACGGCCATTGATGATTGCAGCCGACTACTACTCGGAAGCTGCCATGGGGGTTGAACTTATTTCTTATTCAATGTCCTGGAAGAAATGGATTGATCTAAATGAGAATGATCCAGATGCTTTGAAAACTGAAAAACAAAACCGGAAAAATTCAATTACTGATTTTTATAAAAATTATGATACACGAATTGATGAACGGATGTTTGCCAGGTTGCTAAGTATTTACTATCAGAACACTCCTGTTGACTATATTCCTGACTACCTGATTCAATGCATTAAAAAGTATAAAGGGGATTTTAACAAGTTTGCGAATGAGGTATTTAAGAAATCCATATTTTCTTCATCAGAAAAAATGAATGCCTCATTAGAAATACCTTTCAACAAATCAAGAAAACAAATTGAGTCAGACCCTGCTTTTAAACTGGCTGTTGCTCTATCAGATGTTTACACATTAAAAATTAAGCCCGGGCTTAGCGTTGCAACAGAAATTCTTAACCGGCTGAATCGTCAGTATATGGCTGCTCAGATGGAAATGTATCCTTCAAAAAGGTTTTTCCCTGATGCTAACTTTACCCTCAGGGTAGCATATGGAAATATCTCAGGATATACTCCGGCTGATGCAATTGAGTATGAATTTAAAACTACTCTCGAGGGTGTTATGCAAAAGGAAGATCAGTCATCAGATGAATTCACAGTTGACGAAAAACTAAAAGCTCTCTATCATTCAAAAGATTATGGCCGATACGGAGTAAACCAGACAATGCCGGTAAACTTTCTGGCAACAAATCATACAACCGGAGGTAATTCGGGTAGCCCGGTTATCAATGCTGAAGGCCAGTTAATCGGGACCAATTTCGACAGGGTATGGGAAGGAACAATGAGTGATTTGCAGTTTGATCCAAAAGTCTGCCGAAATATCAGTGTTGATATTCGTTACACCCTGTTTATTATTGACAAATTTGCGAACTGCCAGAGAATCATCAATGAGCTGACCATTGTTCAATAGAAGCAAGCAGTCATAACCATAATCATGATTAGTACTTACTTGATCGAAGAAGCTAGGTTAAAGCAGTTAAATTAGGTTTAACAGTAGATGAGTCAAACGTACGGCATTTCTGATTGCACCCAATCTTGTCATTGGATTCCAGAATCAGGCTGAAATCGGTTCATTGAATATCTGGTGATCTAAATGAACAGGCGAGGTCAAACTCTTCCACTTACAGTGTATGCTGAAGGCTTTCTTCCATAAACGGATCATTTCGTGGAAACATTGCCGATTTAGCAATTTCATTCAGCATAACATACCTGAATAATCCAAAGAATCCAAGAGCTGTACCGATCTCCATCCAGCCAAGATGCCATTCTGCACCAACAACTCCCGGAGTAATCATCTGGAAGAAATCCATCCAGTGACCAATAAAAACCAATACTCCCATCACAATCAGCATCATTGATTTGCGTTTTGCATCACGGGTCATCAGAATGAGAATGGGTGCAACAAAATTGACAAAGAAGGTGGTTATCCAGAATATTCTGTAATGATCCTGTCTGACCATAAAATAAGAAACTTCTTCCGGAATATTTGAATACCAGATCAGCATAAACTGAGAGAACCAGAGGTAAGTCCAGAAAATACTGAAGTCAAAAAGGAACAATCCGATATTCTGAAGATGATGCTCATTCACGTGATCCATCAGTCCTCTGCGTTTAAGAATACCAACCGCTACAGCAATTACAGCTATGGCTCCAACAAACAGACTTGAGAAAGTGTACCATCCAAATAGGGTACTGTACCAATGGGTATCAATTGACATGATAAAATCCCATGCCATCAGCGAGGAGGTAATGGCAAACAGAACCAAAAACACATAAGAGGCACTGCGCATTTTCAGATGCAGTTCTGTTCCATTGAGTGCATTATCCTGCCGGACAGATAATTTCCGGAAGTAAAAGGCATACCCCACCCATACTGCAAAATAAAAAGCAACCCGGATCATAAAAAAAGGCATATTCAAAAAACCACTTTTGCCGGCAATTACATGATCAAATTCAGGGCTCTCAGGATTAAAATATTCATAATGCCACCAATGATATAGAAAATGACCAGAGCTCTGACCTGTAATATAATTTCCCACAAGAATAAGGATTGTTAAGGCAGCCCCCCAGGGCAGGTACATTGCTATCGCTTCAGGAATCCTTCTGATACCAATTGACCATCCAACTTCTGAAGCATATTGAATTGCCAGAAAAAACAAACCACCTAAGGCAATGGTCAGAAAAAAGATGTCATTCGCAAGCAGATTGCTCCAGGTCTGGTGTGAATTTGTGGCAAAGGATGCAATAACTGAGATTAGGCCGATTGCAATCAGCACAAATGAAATCAGCTTGCTGTTTCTTGTAAACTCATATCGTTTATCTGTAATGTTAAAATTAGCTTCCATAGTTTCAATGATTAGTTGGATGATGCTGATTTATTTTGTTCTTCGAGATATGGCTTTTGAAGATGCTGAATATAGTGAACCAGCTCCCATCGTTCTTCCTGAGTCAGCAAGTAAGCATGTTCACCCATGAGATTTTTACCATAGGTAATACTGAAAAACATATTCCCTTCTTTTAAAGCCAGGTGAACCGCATCAAAATAAGAAGGAACTGGAAAGGGATCACCTTTCACCCTAAGTGTTCCTTTACCGTCACCCTTCTCGCCATGACAATGTTTACAGTTGATTAAAAACAGTTGCTTGCCTTTCTCAAGTACTGAATCAGTTAACGGAATTGGGTTTTTTAATTCAGCACCTGCTGCCAAATAACCTTCATTGGTGTTGGGATAAGGAAAATAGTTGTTAATGCCACGTGGTATAGTACCGACAACCGGTTCCCGTGCCGACAGGCTGTCTTTAAAAAAATTACTTACCCGGTAAGTTTTTACTGCGGCAGATCTGTACATATCCGGCATAAACTCGTATCCGGGATTGTTTTTGCCACTTTTACAAGCAACAAAAAATAAAGCTATCATCAACACAGCTAAAATTGATTTTATATTTCCGGCCATAGGTATGTTTCTTTCAGTATTTGATTTCAACAGCGCCTGAATCAGCAAGCATTTTTTCAACAGTAACAAGATTAGATTCTTCCGTCTCAACCTTCATTACAAAATAATCATCAGCCTGACGGGGATGAATAACCTGTGGTTCTACTCCAGGCAACAACTTACTTCTCAGGTAGAAGGTAATGACCATACCATGGGCTGCACACAATACGGTTGTTTCAAAAGTTACAGGGATAAATGCTGGCAGGTTTTTATAAAATGCAAAACTTGGTTTTCCGCCAATATCCATTGGCCAGTCAAAGATGTTCATATACCACATCATCAGAAAAGCCAGGCAGGTTCCTGTAATACCATAAAGAAAGCAACAGATTGAGATTCGGGTCCGGTTTAATCCCAGTGCATTATCCATTCCATGAACCGGATAAGGTGAAATGACATCCTTAACTGCAATTCCATTTTCTTTCAGAGTTTTGATGGTTTTCATTAACACATCTTCCTCATCAAAGACTCCATATATCAGTTTTTTATTACTCATGATGTACTCCTTTCTTTTTAGCCTGAGAACTTGATGTCTTTACAATTGTTTTTAACTCACTCATTGCAATAACCGGGAAGAACCGGGTGAACAAGAGAAACGGTACAAAAAACAATCCGATTGATCCGATAAAGATTCCGATTTCTACCCAGGTTGGAGAATACATTGTCCAGGCAGATGGCAGAAAATCCCGGTGGGTTGAAGTAACTATAATCACAAATCGTTCAAACCACATTCCGATATTGACAAAAATAGAAATTACGAAAGTAGCAAACACACTGGTTCGTAATTTCTTAGACCAGAATAACTGTGGCGTTATCACATTACAAGTCATCATACTCCAGTATGCCCACCAGTAAGGACCGGTAGCCCGGTTAATAAATGCATATTGTTCATACTCGACTCCTGAATACCATGCAATGAAGAACTCAGTAAGGTAGGCCACTCCAACAATTGATCCGGTAATCAGGATTATCCGGTTCATCATGTCAATATGGTAAATTGTAATGTACTCTTCCATATTCAAAACCTTCCGCGTAATTATGAGTAGCGTTTGAACCATTGCAAATCCAGAAAAGATAGCTCCTGCAACGAAATACGGTGGAAAGATAGTGGCATGCCAGCCCGGAAGCACTGAGGTTGCAAAATCCATTGACACCACTGAGTGAACCGACAGCACCAGTGGTGTTGAAATACCTGCCAGAACCAAAGAAACTTCTTCAAACCGTTGCCAATTTTTAGCAGTCCCAACCCAACCCATACTGAGCATGGTGTACCAGAATTTACGGACTTTTGTTTTTGCACGGTCACGAACAGCTGCAAAATCGGGAATCAATCCTGTGTACCAAAAAACCAGAGAAACCGAAAAATAGGTTGAAATTGCAAATACGTCCCAAACCAATGCTGAGTTAAAATTTACCCATAAAGAACCGAATTGATTTGCTAAAGGTAACGGCCAATAAGCAACCCAGGGACGTCCCATGTGGGCTACAATAAATGATGCAGCACAGATGACAGCAAAGATTGTCATTGCTTCTGCCGAACGGTTAATGGATAATCTCCATTTCTGGCGGAACAACAGGAGAATAGCCGAAATCAAGGTTCCAGCATGACCGATACCCACCCACCAGACAAAGTTGGTGATATCCCATGCCCAGTTTACGGTTCGGTTGAGCCCCCATACCCCCAACCCAACTCCAACCGTATAGG
>JADLBQ010000068.1 GCA_020847635.1 Bacteroidia bacterium | reverse complement strand
CAAACAGGTTGGTCCGTTTATGGGGATTACTGTTGAAACTACTGACAACAGCAGGCGAGCTATTAAACTATACAGAAAACCCAGGCAACTCTCAGAAGATGATCAATGGCTTAAGGAATCTAATCCGGCCTGGAGACCTTATGATCAGGACAGGCTGTACTTCGAAATGGATGCTGACAGCGGTTTCTATATTGGTCAGTATTTCAGTTTCAGGAGGTTAATAAAAGTACCGTCTAATTTTAAAGTTGCCGGGAAATAATAAAAAATCAAGGCAGCATAGTTTCATTCATTTATATTTGCCCCCTCACAGCATTAACCTGTTTAACCATATCTATAATGAAATTTATTGTTTCCAGCTCAGGGTTATTAAAACAGTTGCAAAGTATCGGAGGGGTACTTGGTGCAAGCAGCCCGCTACCTATTCTTGACAATTTTTTATTTGAAGTGAAAGATTCCGTTCTGACATTGTCAGCTTCAGATCTTGAAACTACATTAACAACCCAAATTGAGGTTGAAGCAAAAGAAAGTTGTAAGGTAGCAATACCAGCCAGACTGCTCCTTGACACGCTGAAAAAACTGCCTGAACAACCCATCACCTTTTCAGCAGATGTTAAAAAACAGTCAATTGAAATAAGTTCGGATTATGGGAAATATAAGTTAGCCGGCTTTGACGGTGATGAATTTCCAAAATTTCCGGTTATTGAAAAAGGGAATACCATAGAAATCCCATCCCCGGTTCTTTCAGAAGCAATTAATAAAACCATTTTTGCAACGGGCAATGATGACTTAAGACCGGTAATGTCCGGAGTTTTCTGCTATCTGGGAAAAGACTATCTGACCTTTGTTGCAACAGATGCTCATCGCCTGGTTCGATACCGGAGAAGTGATGTAAAGTCGAAAAAGGATTCTACGATGATTCTTCCCAAAAAGCCTTTATCACTGATAAAAAATGCTCTGCCATCAGATAATGTCAAAGTCACAATTCATTTTAATGAAACCAATGCGATATTCTCTTTTGATAATTTCCGCCTAATCTGCAGGTTAATTGAAGGAAAGTATCCGAATTACGAAGCAGTCATTCCGGTTGACAATCCGAATAAAATGACAATTGACAGGATTAGCTTTCTGAACTCAATTCATCGTGTATCAATCTTTTCAAGCAAATCATCGCATCAGGTTCGTTTTAAAATAGCCGGAAGTGAAATTCATATAATGGCTGAAGACCCGGATTTAAACAATGAAGCAGCCGAGCGGCTGGCCTGTGAATATTCAGGTGATGATATTGAGATTGCATTCAATGCCAGGTTTGTAATTGATATGCTAAGTAATCTTGAAGAAGAAACAATTAACCTGGAAATGTCATTACCCAACCGGGCAGGTTTAATTACTCCAGTTGATGAAAACACCAAGGGGCGCGACATCCTAATGCTGGTAATGCCTGTTATGATCAGCTGATCAGCGTTAAATTCGAATCTTATCTGGGATTCTCAAAGTTTTTAAAAACATTATTCCCAGGAGTAAAATCCCGCGTATTGAAATCGCGGCTGTCATCTTTTAAGGGTGTATCGCGCTTGTGCAATTCAACCTGCCAGTTCTTATTCCCCGTCTGCTCTCCTAACACGTCCGAATAAAGAATTGAAAAATTATTGGTTACGAGATCTGTATTATAGAATACAAATTTCCGATTCTGTTGTGACCCTACTTTGTAGTATTGCCAGATTTCATAAGGATATGCACTGGGCTCATGGTACTCCTGAACCCTTTGGTTGGGAGGCCCGTATTTAAGATAAACACGTCCACGTTCGGTTTCATAACCTTTAAAAGTCTTAGTTGAAAATTCAGCATTTACTTTTTTCACTTCTTCATTGTAATCAAGCCATGCCTGTTCAGGATTGGAGGGATCTCTTCTGGCCCAGAAATCATAAAAGAACTTTTGCATTTGTTCAATTTCTGCCTTTCTCAACTGATTTGTATGAAACATGACTTCCTGAGAAGTTGCTATTGGCCTTAAGGAAGAAATAAATTCTGCAAGTGTATCGGTGTTTGTCAATGCAGTGACAAACGTATTTTCAATATTTACTTTTTCTAGCTCCCCGGCTTTCTGCTCATCTGCCAATGGGCTGAATCGAATAAAACTGCATTCCTTAAATGCGAGTATTTCATTCTTATTACTTCTTACCTCAACAACCAGGTTATAATTACCAGAAGGTAAGCTCTCAATTGGGAATTCACTCAGCAGTACTCCAACCTCCGATGCACCCCGCTTGGAAAATCCTCTGAAATTTTCAAGAATTCTCTTCTGTTCATAGGTTTCGATATAATAATTAAGAAGATAGACTCCTCCATCCGTTACTTTTGAAGTATTATAAATCTCAGCATAAAAGCTGATTTTATCTTTCGACTGCGGATAGTAATTGTCAACAAATGGGACCAGGTTGTAGCCACACTTTGTAATAACCGACTCCTTACCCGGCTCAGCTTTTGAATAACTTTCGATAAGCTGAATATCACTGATTGCAACAATATGAGGATAATAACCCAGTTTAATAGGTTGGGTAACAAGAAATGGAATCTTCTCAGCTGCATTCAAATCAGCAATACTTAATTCAAACTGATAGGTTCCGTTTGCCAAAGGATACCTCTGCTGATCCAGAAAATTAAATGTAATATTCTCACTACTGTCTGACTCAGGACTGATCAGATTATATTTATCAAAGAACTTAATAGCACTATCTTGCTTAAATGTTACCTTGATTTCAATATTAGCTATAAATTTCCCGTTTGCCTGCTGCTTATAATAAACAGAATTGCCCGTTACAGCCAGATAAGTCTCAAGATAAGGACCATCGGCAGGCGAATAAAACGTATTATAGCTTAACTGCGCTTTCAGTCGTTTTGATTGGGCAGTAACTGTATTCGGCAGGATTACTGTTGTCAGAATTGAATACAGCAACAGTAAGACATACTTTTTCATGGTGTTTCCTGTTTTAATTGCTAAAGTAATAAAAAAGAAATTATTTTTTCGTGACGGTTGCTCACAGGTTGAAATACCGGAATAGTCATCTCTTATAATTCACCTACAACAGGATCAATATAGCAGGGACTTTGAGTCATCTCGATTTCTTCACCATCAGTTCTGAGAAATCTCACATACATTCTTTTGTGGCCTGTATAATGCTTAATCAGAATGCTTTTTCCATCGGGCATCAGGCGGCCGTCAGCCGGCTTGCACGAATCCTCATATCTTATTTCAAGCAGTTCCTTAACAGGTTCTTTGAGATAAAAGCGATGAAATTCAAAAGAAGTCTTTAAAGGATTCTGACCAAACAGCATGGATTCGGGAAGAACCAGAACTAGTAATAAGAACAGTCTGCTCATGACCTTTGTAAAGATACACTAATTTAAAATCAGGCTCCTTTAAAATTGCAATTATCTTTGCACCCATGTTTTGTTCCGTTCTGCTTTTTCTTGATAGTCTTGGCGGTGGTGAGTTATTAGTTATTCTTTTATTTATCGTCATCTTTTTTGGCTCGAAAAAAGTTCCAGACCTGGCTAAAGGCCTGGGAAAAGGTATCAGAGAGTTCAAAAATGCCATGAACGATGTTCGCAGTGAAATTGAAGAAGCCGGCAATGAGATGATAAATCCACCAATTTCTCAGAATCAGAATGAAAAAAAGGAACCCTTACCCCCTGAACAACACGAACAGGAGTAGGATTCTGATCAGCAGAATCATTAATTCTTAACTACCCTAATCTTTTGGGTGTTATTTCAGCCACAGCACCGGACTAAGCTTAATGAACGATAGCAGACAGTTTAACTTTATCTACTTTATTTCCTTTTTAAGTTCATCGAACGATGGCAAATGCCGATAATGCCATTTATTAAGCACAATTCCGTCTTTTAATAAAACCAGTCCGGGATTTGAACGGATTATCGTCTTTAATGCTGTTTCATCTGCAGTATAAAATTCAAAGGGTGTTTGCATCTCATGACGAAAGATTTCAGGGTCAATGTCACCGCCAACAACCGCATAAAAGTCAATTTTACTCTTCTCACATTGCTGACTTAGTGGAATCAGTTTCTGAGTAATTGCTTTCTTGTTGGCTGATGCTAGCTTATACATCACCACCATCAGCGAATAAGCCTTGTTACTCAGCAACTGATCGGTAATATCCACCCCCTCCTGATTTCGGATAAAAAGATTATTGATTTTTGCAGGAATTCCGGGGTCAACAACAACATCCCTTCTGTCAATAAATTCCCACTCGTCATCTATCTGATCCAATTCATCCGTCTTAAAATTCCGCTCTTCATTCGTCTTCAGATTTTTGTAAACAAAAACATATTCTCTGATTTCAGGTTTCAGCGGATAACGAAGCTCTTTAATGTTATTGCCGATTTTATAGGGTCTGAAATCAATAATCGGAAGATCCCATGCATAATTTGAGAAACAAAAGAGCAGTGAAAATACAGTTGCAATCGCAGTAGTAACCTTTAATCCAATTGTAGGGAACAGTGGTTTAATCAGATCTGCCCTAATTACAAGAATAAAAATCAGAATATCAAGAATAATATCTTTCCAGAAAGTTTCCCAGGGTTTCAGTTTCATAAAATCACCAAAGCAACCACAATCAGTCACCTTCATTTTTGTTTCTGTAAAGTTGCAGGCCAGAAGGCTGCTGCCTGATTTCATATAAAACAACATCAGAAGCGTAAGGCCTAATGCTGAGAAAAAAATTATTTTCCCCTTTGGTAGATAATATCGTGAAGCTGCAATAATCCATAGCAGTATAGCCAGCAGACTGAGAATTCCAAAAGTAACAGTCGGGCAATAACCCGATAAGTATGTAAAGCCAGTCAGTAATGTAAAAAACAGAGTCATCAGAAAAAGAATCCAGGTAGTCAATCTGGGCTTCCAGCCAATGAGCAGAGTTACTCCAACAACCATTTCAACAACAATCATAATTACCGCAATGGGAGTACTCCATGCACTCATACTCTTCCAAAGTGCTTCCAATCCAAGAGATGAGAATGCTTCGAAATATTCATGCATTTTAAAGCTTGTCCCCAGCGGGTCAACTGCTTTCACAAAACCAGAAAAAATAAAGAGCGCTCCAACCAGTATTCGGATGACTGCAACCAGGTTTTTCATATCAGCTATTTTAATTAAGTATCTCTCACAAGACTGTTAAACTTGTTAATTCTTTTCCATCATTATCAATGCAAATACAGCATAGTTGATTATATCACAATAATTGGCTTCAATACCTTCAGAAATCAGGGTTTCACCCCCGTTATCTTCAATCTGCTTGATCCGGAGAAGTTTCATCAAAATAAAATCAGTCATCGAACTAATTCTCATTTTTCTCCAGGCTTCATCATAATCATGATTTTTATTTTCCATCAGGTTTCGTGCCTGTTTAATATACTTTTCAAATAATTTCAATGCCTGACTAGTACTGATATCTGGTTTGATGCCAACTCCAAGTTCTATCTGAATACATGCAATGACAGCATAGTTGATGATTCCGGCAAACTCTTCGCGAATGCCGTCATCCACACGTTGAGTTCCCTTTTCTTCAATGCTTCTGATCCGCTGGGCCTTGATGAAAATCTGATCGGTGATAGACGAAATTCTCAGAATTCTCCAAGAGCTTCCATAATCTTTCATCTTCTTTTCGAATATATCTTTGCAGAAAGCAACGGCATGGTCATATTGCTGAAGAGTGTTTATCATAACCTGCATATCTTTTCTTTCATTTAATGTTAATGGCGCAAAATAGCTCTTTCCGGTTTCACAAATCAATTAACTGCCAGGGTAAACTGTTGAGTTTATCAACTCCTGTTATCATGGGAATCATCAACATTACACCTGACTCTTTCTATGATGGTGGCAAATTTACAGATACCAAAAAGATTCTGACTGCAGCAGGCCGGATGATCCGCGAAGGAGCATCCATAATTGATCTGGGTGCTCAAAGTACCCGCCCAGGTACCCATCCGCTTAGCATCAAAGAAGAACTAAAACGATTATTGCCGGTATTGAAATCACTCAGGAATAAGTTCCCTGATCAGATCTTCTCTGTTGACACCTTTTATGCTGCAGTAGCTGAAACTGCAGTTGAGCATGGGGCAGACCTGATAAATGACATATCAGGAGGCACAATGGATAAGCAGATGTTTTCAACTGTAGCCCGGCTGAAAATTCCCTATATATTAATGCATATTCAGCAGACACCCCTTACTATGCAGATTAATCCTAAATACAATAAAGTAGTTCGGGAAGTAATAGATTTTCTTCAAAAAAGAGTTTATCGACTTAGAGATGCAGGAGTCATTGACCTGCTGGTTGATCCGGGATTTGGTTTTGGTAAAACCATTAAACACAATTTCACTTTACTGAACCACCTGAAAGAATTAAAACTAATTACAGGTTGCCCCGTTGTTGTCGGATTAAGCCGTAAATCATTAATTTACAAAACCCTGAATAAAGCACCTCAGCAAGCACTTAACGGTACAACCGTATTAAACACGGTTGCTCTGTTAAATCAAGCTGACATCTTAAGGGTTCATGACGTAAAAGAAGCCTTTGAATGCTGTTCTCTTATTTCAGAGATTCGCAATTAAATGATCCGGCAGTTCAGGTTTGATATAAAAATAGGAACTTGGTTTGCCGGGGTAATGCTTATCCACCTTTTTACGGTGTTTTTTCATTCGTTTCCTTGTTTTTTTATCCTGAAGCTGCAAGTGTCTTTTCTCACCCTTTACTTTTGCCTTCTTATCTCTATCCTTCTGTTTGGCCTGTAGTTTCTCAGCTTTGCGTTGTGCTTTAGTCAGATTGCCCTTGCTTTCCTGTGCCCTTATCTGTAATCCGGTTAACACAAGAAAAATAACTGTAAAAGCTACTCTGATTATAAATTTCATTGGGTAAAAATAAAATTATATTTAATCATCCATGCAGAGCATTGGAGGTATTCGATAACCGCTTTCTACAGTTAAGCCGAACTTATCCCACAGAATAACAACGAAAAAGCTTTTTCCTTATTGTTTACGCTCGCCTCGTGTTCCATCATCAGCCTCTGTGAATGAGCGTGTGACTTAAACAAATTCTGAGAAGTTGATTTGCTGGTTTGTAAGGTACATTGCGTCTTATTCACATTCCGGCCGAACCTTTCTCAAACAGATTTTCAAAGTGTAACAGCCAACAAAATTCACATTTAATCACCCGGGGCGGTACCCCAATTATTCATCCGGAATCACTTTTACAGTTAAGGCCGTTCTACAACTGCTTACAAGAGTTAAAGCAGAAATAGATCCTCGGGTCTAAAATTTCTGATCAGCGTTTCTTTTCAACATTTGTAAGAATAACCTTATGAATTCTTAATATTGTAACCCATATTATTCAGCTATGCCCTCAGTATGTTTTTATTTTCAGGTTCATCAGCCATACCGGCTAAGGAGGTATTCATTTTTTGATTTAGGTAAAGACCATTTTTATGAAGATGGAGAAAAGAATCGTGCTATTCTCAATAAAGTTTCAGATAAATGCTATCTCCCTGCTAATGCATTAATGTTAGAACTGATTAAAAAATATAAGAGAAAGTTCAACATTTCCTATTCGATCAGCGGAGTTGCATTAGAGCAATTTGAAGTGTATCGCCCTGATGTGCTCAAATCATTTATTGAGTTGGCAAAAACCGGATGTGTTGAATTTCTTTCAGAAACATATTATCACTCCTTGTCTTTTATCTTTTCAAAGAAGGAGTTTCAGCGGCAGGTTCAAATGCATCGTCTTGCCATTGAGAAGCACTTTAACCAAACACCTTTAATCTTTCGCAATACGGAATTGATTTACAATAATAGCATAGCATCCGTTGCTGAGAAGATGGGGTTTAAAGGAATACTTTGTGAAGGTGTTGACAGGATCCTGGGTAACCGGAGTCCTAACTTTGTTTACCGTGCAAAAGGCTGTAAAAAGATTAAAGTACTTCCGAAGAATTACCGATTAAGCGATGATATTGCTTTTCGTTTTTCAGACCGCAACTGGAATGAATGGCCTCTGCATGCCGACACCTACGCTTCCTGGATTCATAAGATTGCCGGTAACGGACAAATCATCAATCTGTTTATGGACTATGAGACTTTCGGGGAACATCAATGGGAGTCAACCGGAATATTTGATTTCATGAAATATCTTCCGGGTGAAATTCTTAAACATCAGGACTTTAACTTTATTACTCCTTCAGAAGCAATAAAGAAATATAAAGCTCAGGAAACTTTCGACTCGCCTGCTTATACTTCCTGGGCAGATGCTGAACGGGATTTGTCAGCATGGTTGAGTAATAACATGGAAAAGGAAGCTATCCGGAGACTTTACTCCCTTGAGAAATCCGTTCTTGCTACAAAAGATGAAGACCTGATTCACACCTGGGGTAAACTTCAGACCAGTGACCATTTTTATTATATGTGTACCAAATTCTGGAGTGATGGCGATGTCCATAAATATTTTAGCCCTTATGACTCACCTTACGATGCTTATATTTACTACATGAATGCACTCAGTGATTTTGAATCATCTATTAAAAGCAGAAAAGCAAAACCTGTTAAGAAATCTGTAAAAAAGACAGTGGCTAACTGAGTTCAGCTCCCCTCTTAATTGCTATACCACCTAATATATTTGCCCCATGTTTAGAAAATCAGTTTTATATTTTGGCCTGGCCTCAGTTCTTATCTCAGGATGTAAGAATTTCAAAAACGAATTTGACCAGGTCAGCCGAGAGCGCGACTCCCTGATCTATATTACCGATCTGAAGGATTCATCAATTAATTCTCTACTGTACGATTTTAACAACATTGAAAAGAATCTTGACAGTATAACCAGCCGCCAGGAAGCAATCGATATCACCTCAATGACAACTGAGGAAATAAAAAACAATCAGCGAGACAGAATAAATGAAAATATACGGATCATAAATGATCTGCTCGACCACAACAGAAAACTAATTACTGACTTGCAAAGCAGACTTCGTGCTTCACAAGGCAGAGTAACTGAACTGAATACACTCGTAGAGCGGCTTCAGGAGCAAATAGCTGAAAAAGATAAAGAGCTTGGAAAACTAAAAGCCGAGATTGCTGAACTCAATCTGAATCTGGACAACCTGAATGTAGTGCTCGATACAATAACCGTTCAGAAACAGGAAACAGAAAGAGAATTAAATGAAAAGATTGCCAAATTAAATACCGCTTATTATATAACTGGATCGTTTAAAGAACTGAGAGGGAAGAATGTTGTCAATAAAGAAGGAGGATTCCTTGGAATTGGTAAAAATCAAATGCTCAAACAGGATTTTAATAACGATGCATTTACTAAAGTGGACATTACTCAGTTTAATGAACTTCTCTTTAACAGTAAAGAAGGAAAAATCATCACCAATCATCCAAGTGGATCCTATTCACTGATCCGGAAAGAAGGCAAAGTTACCGGGATTAAAATTGAAGATTATGAGAAATTCTGGGGCGCTTCCAAGTACCTCGTGGTAATTACTAATTAGTATGTTATGCGCCAAGTGAATGAAGGTTTTGCTGTTGAATTGAATCCGGTTATTAAAAACCTATTATTGGCATCAATCGGACTTTGCCAGTTTGCCATTACCCATAAAAACAACCCGTTTGCAGAACTGGCTAAGAAAAACGATCTTGCAGATGAAAATGAACTGCTATTTCTTGCTCAGCGAATCAGAGATACAAATGAGAATGATGAGATTTTATTTACCCTTCAGGATGAAATCCTGATTTATACAGTTCTTGATATTACTTGTAAATTATTTCTTACTAATCTTTCAGAAGAATTACAGGAGTATGTCACTGATCTTCAAACTTCTGGCAGCAATTTTTATGAAGTGCGAAGCACCTTACTTCGCGGTGCTGAATTCGTACGTGAAAATCTAAGAAAGACCTTTTCAACAAATGATCAGTTCATGCATCGGGTCGAATTGCTAGACATGATTCTTACAATTGAATGACATTAGGCCAGAACATACTTCTCGGTTGAATTATTCCGAATTGTATTTTCACAGTCGAATTCGTTCTTACAAGGCTCACGTTAACAATCAGGAGGTGATATGAAAAGTTTACAACAACTTCAGATCTGGGGTGAAAAACATCACCCCAAATGGCTTGATATCATAAGAATAATACTTGGATTGGCTCTTGTTATGAAAGGGTATTCTTTCATCAGAAATACCGATGCATTGCTACAAATTATGGAAAACAGCCGTTTCCCATGGGTTTCCCTCACAATGGCCCACTATGTAGCATTTGCTCATTTGGTAGGCGGTTTCCTGATCTGTGTCGGAATACTGACAAGATTAGCTGTGCTCGTTCAGCTTCCAGTAATTATTGGAGCAATTATTTATGTCAATAGTCAGCGGGGCTTCTTCTCCGGGAACTCAGAGCTGATGTATTCTGTTGTTATTCTTGTTTTGTTAATCATCTTCCTGATTATTGGTAGCGGCCCCTGGTCGGTTGATGAATCCTGGAGAAGGAATAATGTGAATCCAGATGAAAACAGAACTTAGAAATCTATTACTGTCCCGACCTTTAGCCTATTTAATTTCGATTGCAGTATCGGTAATTGACTGATTGATATAAGTCAGAATTTTCCCATTCAGCTCAAGTGTATTTACATTATAGGCAGTAAGTCTTAGGATTGCCGGACCAGGCGTAAGATGGGTAAGTTGATCAGGGGTAAAAACATGTAATGGTGTTTTTGCATCACGGTTTGCATAAATATAGCTATCCATTGAAAAAATGGTATAACGCAGGCTATCTGCATCATTTATGTATTGCTGGGTATTAATCCCGAATGATTTTTCTCTGTCAATGACTGTTGACGTAGTGACCATCGGAAAGATTTCGGGAATTGAACGCGTACACATAAAATTAACTTCTGGAAAAGCAGTACTTCCGCTGATATTCCACCGGTGGGCTCCTGAATTGAAAAAGTCAATCCCTTCAGGATTCGTCTGATCCGGATTATAAGAATAAGTATGATTATTAAAATTCAATACTGTATCCTGAACCTTTACAGTGCCAGCGGATAAAAATCCAGCAGTATTTTCAGGAAAGAATGCACGCGCTTTGCCTTTTGCCTGACCATAGGCCTGTTCATTAAAGAACACCTCATTCACCGAATAGAGAACGGCATCTGAACCTGGATAAACAGGCAGGTATTCAACCGTTTTAACCGCGGTTGGGAGTACTTCGGTAAAAGTATCGGGTAAATCTTCCTTAGTACAGGAAGCCAGTACTGCTATTCCAGCAATCAGCAAGACGGGTCTTGTCATAGGTTAGTTCACAAAACGTATAATCCCTTTTAGAAGATGCAGCCAAATAACTAATTTTTTATTAAACCTTACAAATCAAATATATTTGGCAAACTTTGATGACAATCCCAATCGTTGGTCTTACTGTTTTAGTCTCTATCTATGCCTTCTACGACAAGAATGTACTGGGCAAACTAATATTTAATCCCTGGCAAATAAGTGAAAGAAAGCAATGGTATCGCTTTATTACCTCTGGTTTTATTCATGCTGATTACCTGCACCTGGGAGTAAATATGCTGGTCCTATTCAGCTTTGGCCAGGCAGTTGAAAATGATTATGCCATGGTCTTCGGAGTCAAAGGAAGTTATTACTACATTCTCCTTTACCTGGCAGGACTCGTTTTTTCGATAACACCAAGTTATTTAAAACATAAACAGGATTTTCAATATAATGCTTTAGGTGCTTCGGGTGCAGTTTCAGCCGTTTTGTTTGTTTCCATTCTGTTTAATCCGCTGGCTCCGATTTATCTTTATGGTATCATTAAAATTCCCGGTATCCTGGTTGGCATTGGCTATTTGTTTTATGAATACCAAGCGGGGAAAAAAGGTGGAAGTAACATTAACCATGATGCTCACCTTTGGGGTGCTGTCTTTGGAATTGCCTATACAATTTTAATCTATCCGGATGTCATTATGATTTTTGCTGGTCAATTTTATAATTATTAATAGTACAATGAAAACTGTTTTCTTAGACCGTGACGGAGTAATCAACCGGGACAATAAGAACTATACCTTCAAAAAGGAAGACTTTTATTTCAATGAGGGTGTCTTTGAGGCTTTAAAGGAAATCCAATTCCGTAATTATTCACTGATTTGCATAACCAATCAGGCCGGAATTGCAAAAGGTCTCTATTCTCATCAGGATGTTCAGAAAGTCCATCAATTTATGACGCATGAACTTCGAAAACACCATATTGAAATTCTGGATACTTATTACTGTCCTCACTACCATGAGATTTCAGAGTGTTTATGCCGCAAGCCCAAGCCGTTACTGATTGAGAAGGCAATAGCACGATTTGGAATTGAGGCACAACGCTCCTACTTTATTGGTGATCGTACTCGTGATATGGAAGCTGCTATTGGGGCTGGTATAAAGGGCATACTGATTGACACCAATCAGAACCTCAATTCCATACTTCATCTTATTCCATGAATTAAAAACAGGCTCCTGATTTACTTTTGTCAATATTCAAAGTAATTTTAAGAATTGATTCTGATTATCTGCTTAATTATTTGATGGTTAATTGATGTAAATCTGTTATGATGAAACATTATCAGAACTAATATTTGAGATGAAATCACAACGGGAGGTATTCCTATCCTATTTAGCTCAGACTAGTAAATCACCCTTAGAAATTGAAATTCAAAAATCTGAAGGTGTGTATTTATATGGAGTGACAGGAGAAAAATACTTAGATCTGATATCTGGAATTTCGGTCAGCAGTATTGGTCATCAGCATCCGGAGATTGTCAAGGCTATAAAGGATCAGGTAGATAAGTTTATGCATGTAATGGTGTATGGTGAGTTAATTCTGGCCCCCCAGGTTGACTTAGCAAAAAAGCTGGCTGAACTTCTTCCAGCCTCACTTAACAATTGCTATTTTGTCAATTCAGGATCTGAAGCAGTGGAAGGAGCTCTTAAGTTAGCTAAGCGGTTTACCGGTCGTCCTGAAATCATTTGCTTCAAGAATGCCTATCATGGAAGTACATCCGGAGCATTAAGCTTGATTAGCCAGGATAATATAAAAGATCCTTTCCGCCCACTCATCCCGGGAATTCGCTGTTTAGATTTTAATGACACTTCTCAGCTTACCCAAATAACAGAAAATACTGCAGCAGTAATTTTCGAGTTCATTCAGGGCGAAGGCGGAGCCATACCCGGTAATCCTGATTTCTTTAACCAATTGGCATTACGCTGCCATGAGAAAGGTACATTATTGATTGCAGATGAGGCACAAACCGGTATGAGAAGAACAGGTAAATTTTTTTCATTCATCGATTACAATATAGTTCCAGATATTCTGATTCTTGCCAAAGCTTTTGGAGGGGGATTGCCATTAGCTGCGTTTATTTCAAACAGGTCAGTAATGGACAGCCTTACACATAATCCGCCATTAGGCCATATCACCACTTTTGGAGGTCATCCGGTTTGTTGTGCTTCGGCACTGGCTGCCATTGAGATTATTTCCAGAATGACTGAGAAAGAAATTCTTGAGAAAGAAAAATTAATTCGTCAGTTACTCGTTCATCCTGCCATCATCCGAATTACGGGAAAAGGTATGTTACTTGGTATTGAATTTGAAAATGATATTATATGCCAGCAAGTAATCAAGGAAAATATCAAAAACGGAATTTTAACCGATTGGTTTTTATTTGCACCTCAGAAAATGCGAATTGCACCCCCACTTACCATTTCAGAAGAAGAGATTAACCATGCCTGTTCAATAATTATACAATCCATTAACCAAATTATTAACTCAAAAAACAAAAAATTATGACAGTCCTAATCGTAGAAGATGAGCGTAGCCTCAGTCATGAAATAGAAATCTTTCTGACAAAAGAGGGATATCACTGTGATTCTGCTTTTAACGGAGCCATCGCAACCCAGCGAATTTTAGAAAACAATTATGATTTTGTTTTGCTAGATCTCGGATTACCGGATACAGACGGCTTGCTGGTGCTGAAGGAGGCTAAAGCCAAAGGAACCGAATCCGCCTTTATTATTTTAACCGCCCGTGGTGATGTTGATGATAAAGTTAAAGGACTCGAAATGGGGGCAGATGATTATCTCTCAAAACCCTTTTCACTTACTGAATTGCAGGCACGTATGCAGGCCATCCTCCGCAGAAAGCACGGACTAAAGTCAAATACACTTCAGATTGGTGATTTTTTAATGAATATCAATAACAGAACCGTTCATTTTCATGACTCACTTGTCCCCCTTACCAAAAAAGAATTTGACCTGATGCACTATCTGGCATTAAACCGAAACAGAGTCTTAACCAGAATGCAGCTGATTGAACACATCTGGGGTGATATGATGGATGATGAATATGATTCAAATTTTATTGATGTTCATGTCAAGAACCTGAGAAAAAAACTTTCTGCCCATAGCAATATAGACTGGTTTGAGACTGAACGCGGTATTGGCTACCGGTTTAATCTTCCCGGGACATGACACATCAATGAGGTTACAGAATAAGTTTGTTATTTATAATGCACTCTCAAAAGCGCTCATTGTTGGCGCTTTTGCTCTTTTGCTTCCACTGATTGCGGAAAAGATTGCTTACCGTCATATTGACAACAGGCTGGAAGCAAGAAAAGATCTGCTGATCAGGAAAATTCAATTAGGAGGTCTTGACCAGGCTTTACTTGAAGAAGATTGCAGCTTCGATGATTACAATATTTTCAAAGAAGAATTTATTTCCATTCAGCCTTTGAGTAACGAAATTAATCATGAATCGGACTCTGTTCAGATTAATAATGAAATCTGGAGTATTGATGACGGTAACCAACAGGAGCACCGGGTTATCCGTCAATCATTCCTTTACGATAATCAATGGTACGAATTGAATATAGGTGAAGGGGTCACTGCAATTAATCAGCTCAAAAAGACCATTACCGGCTTCTCAGTCTGGAGTATGGCAATTATCGTATTTATATCTGTCTTCCTGGATCTGGGATTTGCCCGGTTTGTTCTCCGTCCTTTTTACCGGATTGTTGACCGTAAGCTCAGAAACACAAATAATCCGCTAAACTTTGAATTTGACCAGGTTAAGACAGGTACTTACGAATTTGCCTACCTGGATGAGAGCATCAACAGCCTAATGAAAAAAATCCAGGAAGCTTTCAATATTGAAAGAGAATTTATTTCAAATGTTTCACATGAATTACTGACTCCATTATCTATTTTGAAAACCCGATTTGAAAACTTAGTTACAGATCCGGCTACCCCCCAGGCCACTGCAATTAAAATTATGGAGTCTGAAAAAACCGTTAACCGGCTCAGTAAGATCATTAAAGCACTTCTGATGATTTCCAGAATTGAGAATGAACAGTATCTTAAAAATGAAAATGCTGATCTGAGCTCCATTGTCGAAGAGGTGGTTGAAGAACTTGAAGCCCGAATAGAAGCCAAACCTGTTAAAATCATTAAGAACCTTGAATCTTTTGAATACTTAAGCTGTAATAAATCCCTCATTTTCACAATGATTTTTAACATTGTTAACAATGCGATTAAATACAATAAGCAGTCAGGTATAATTGAAATAACCGGAAGAAGGTCAGGAAATGAATATTTCTTATCCGTAAATGATACAGGTAGAGGAATGAATAAGGAACAAGTAGATCTGATTTTCGGCAGATTTAAGAAATTGAATAAAGATGACGATAACAGTTTTGGTCTTGGCCTGGCTATTGTAAAAACAATTGCAGCCTTTCATCAAATTACAATTAAAGTTGAATCAGAAATTGAGAAAGGAACTTCTTTCAGTCTGATTTTCAGTAATAAAAAGTAATCCTTCATTCATATTGAATTCACTGCAACCGAACTAAATTTGCATCGTAACAAAAAAAGAATGCGATTTCTTTTTACTTCTCTTCTACTATTATCTGGTTTGATGTTGCAGGCTCAGAACCGTCAGCAGGAAGGCCGACCGGTGCGTGTTCAACCTAAAGAGCATAATGCAAGGTCAGCCGTTCATGGCAACCATAGCAGAGAGCCCGTGCGTCAGGTAAAAAAAGAACAGAATTTTAACGAAAAGTGTTGTGTCCGGAAACAGGAAAAGGAATTACCGAAAAAGGACTGAATTAAATTATTTATCATATTCAAATGCTGCTTTCAAGGCAGCATTTTTTTTACACTAAATTCCTTTTACGGTAAAAGAAGATATTACATTTGGTAGCTAATTCATTAAACTGTTACAAATTCACTGAACTAATCTTTTTAATCCTGCAGTCATCTGCTACTCAATCCGCATTTTCATGAAGGTCAATGAAGCAAAAGAGAGAATTGAAGCACTAAGTTCCCAACTGGAAGAACATAACTATAAATACTATGTATTGGCAACGCCAACAATCAGTGACTATGATTTTGACATGTTGATGGATGAACTCATTAAACTTGAAAAAGAGTTCCCTCAGTTTGCTTCAGAAACTTCTCCAACTCAACGGGTTGGAGGGCAAATTACTAAAGCATTTCCGGTTGTTGTTCATAAATATCCATTGATGTCACTTTCGAATACTTATTCAGAAGATGAAGTCAGGGAGTTTGATGAAAGAATTAAAAAAATAATCGGAAACACATTTCAATATGTATGTGAGCTTAAATTTGATGGTGTTGCTATCAGTCTTTCTTACGAAAAAGGGAAATTAACGAAAGCTGTAACACGTGGAGACGGTATTCGTGGCGATGATATCACAGCAAACGTAAAAACCATCCGGAGTATTCCTTTAAAGCTAAAGCAAGGTGATTACCCGGATGCATTTGAAATCAGAGGAGAAATTCTGATGCTCAAAAAGGTATTTGAACAGATCAATGCCGAAAGGGTTGAAATCGGTGAAGAACCATTTGCAAACCCACGCAATACAACTTCGGGTACCTTGAAGCTTCAAGACAGTTCTGAAGTCGCTAAAAGACAATTAGATTGCTTTTTGTACGGACTTAATGGCGAAAACCTACATTTTCAATCACATTTTGAGTCTCTGAAAGCTGCTGCTGGCTGGGGATTCAAAATCAGTGACAACATCAGACGCTGTAAGAATCTGAATGCAGTTTTTTCATTTTTGAAGTACTGGGAAGCAAACCGTTATAATCTTCCGTACGACATTGATGGTATTGTTTTAAAAGTAGATAATCTTGATCAGCAGCAAGAGCTTGGTGCAACAGCCAAATCACCCCGCTGGGCGATTGCTTTTAAATATAAACCCGAGTCTGCAGTTACTGTTTTAAACAGTGTTACCTTTCAGGTTGGTCGGACCGGTGCCGTTACTCCGGTTGCCAATCTTGAGCCAGTTACTCTGGCTGGAACCAAGGTTAAACGGGCCTCCCTGTACAACGAAGATCAGATTGAGAAACTTGGATTACATATAGGCGACACGGTATTTGTAGAAAAAGGCGGAGAAATAATTCCAAAAATTACAGGAGTTGATTTTTCAAAGAGAAAGAAGAACACTTTACCAATCCGGTTCATTACTCATTGCCCGGAATGCCATACCAAACTGATTAAACCTGAAGATGGAGCATTGCACTATTGCCCGAATGATGACTACTGCCCGCCACAAATCCTGGGCCGGATTGAACATTTTTCTTCAAGACAGGCAATGAACATTGATGGCTTTGGAAAAGAAACTATCGAATTGCTTTATGAGAATGGACTGATTCACAATGTTGCTGATATTTATGAATTAAAATCTGAACAGCTTATTTCACTTGACCGGATGGGAAAAAAGTCTGCTGAAAATCTAATCCATGCAATCAATGAATCAAGAAATATTCCATTCGAAAAGGTATTATTTGCTTTGGGTATCCGGTTTGTAGGTGACACCGTTGCCAAAAGACTTGCACGTTACTTTACTACAATTGATTCAATTGCATCGGCATCAGTTGAAACACTTACTGAGGCACCTGAAGTTGGTCAAAAGATTGCAGAATCGGTTTATCAATATTTCCGGAATACGCATCACCAACAACTTATTCAGCGGTTAAAAAAATCAGGACTTAAGTTTGAAATCCTGAAATCTGAAAAATCAGGACATCAACTTCAAGGATTAACTATAGTTGCTACCGGCACTTTAAAAAATTATAAACGTGATCAGATTAAAGATCTGATTGAACGGCTGGGAGGCCGCGCATCAGGTTCAGTAAGTTCAAAAACAAGTTATGTACTTGCTGGTGAAGATCCGGGTGAAAATAAAATTTCAAAAGCCCGGGAGCTCGGAGTTCCAATAATCTCAGAAGAGGCGTTTGAAAAGCTCATCGGTAATTAAATTTTTCATTCTATTTGCAAGATGCCGGTCAGAAAGAATCTCAGAATTCCAATTGCCTCCTATCTGCTTATAAAAGAAATCCGATTTAAGAAAAGAGAAAGAATGTCCGTTGGGCTTGAGTCTGCTTCGACTATCGGGATCGTTTATGATGCAACAAATGAAAAAATTTATGAATTGATAAAAAGAACAGTTAAAGACCTGAGAGCACAACAAAAAGATGTATTGTCAATTGGGTATTATGACAGGAAAGAACTACCGCCAATGCGGTTTTCAAAGTTGGGAATGGATTTTTTTACAAGTAAGACCCTGAACTGGCAATTAAAACCTGTGCATGCAGTTGTTTCCAATTTTATAAATATTCCTTTTGATATCCTCATCATCCTTCATAGTGAATACTGCCTGCCCGTCAGATATATTGCTGCCCACTCAAAAGCTAAATTCAAAATTGGGAAGTTCAATCAGTGGAATGATTTTATTTGTGATATGATGATTGATACAAAAGAGGACGACAGTACTGCTAAACTGCTTGAACAAATTCTTAAATACTTATCAATGATAAAAAATGAATATCAAAAGATTTAAAGGAACCGGAGTTGCTTTGGTTACTCCATTTCATAAAAACGGGAACATTGATTTTAATGGACTCCAAAAGCTAATAGAAAGCTTAATTGCTGGTAAGGTTGACTACCTGGTACTAATGGGAACGACCGGTGAAACACCGGTACTCTCAAAGGATGAAAAAAATGCGCTATTGCAATTTACTACTGATGTGCTACAGAAAAGACTTCCACTTGTGCTGGGAGTTGGCGGGAATAATACCCATGACGTAGTGAATTCGCTTACTGAAACTGATTTTACGGGGGTTGATGCTGTTCTTTCTGTCTCTCCCTATTACAACCGGCCGGGCCAAAAAGGTATTATTCAGCATTTCAAAATGATTGCTGGCAACAGTCCCGTTCCGGTAATTCTATATAACGTACCTCCCCGAACCGGAAGTAACCTGCTGGCTGAAACCACACTTACACTTGCATCCGAGTCAGATAACATTATTGGAATTAAAGAAGCATCCGGGAATCTGGATCAGATTACTCAAATTCTGATAAACCGGCCAAAAGATTTTCTGGTCATTTCAGGTGATGACAACCTGACCTTCCCCATAATGGCATTGGGTGCAGATGGAGTAATTTCAGTAGCAGCAAATGCCTTCCCCCGGGATCTGAGCCTGATGGTTAGACTTTGTTTGAAAGGTGAATATGAGAAAGCAAGGAAATTGCATTACCGGTTTCTTGAAATCTATAAATTACTATTTATTGAAGGGAATCCTGTCGGTGTGAAAGCCTCGTTAGCTGCATTAAAGATTTGCTCTGAATTTGTTCGACTCCCCCTCGTTCATGCTTCTAAAAATCTGATGAACAAAATGGCAGAAGTCATTGACCGCGACTTTGAGATTATCACTGAGAAATAAATCTTTTTCAAAATCTCATTATATCGTTCAGAATCCCTTTTCGGCAATGTAAACGGGAATTCATTCTGTTGATTAAGCAATCTGCAAAAACAAGTATCAAAAGAATTCGATCACCGCTGGAATCACGGGAACTTCTGCTAAAACCAACCCTGCCCTGCTGATAATTGTCTTGCCTTTGCTCTTTTAAAAACAGATTTAAAAAAAGTGTTCAATGAGAAAAATGTTAATGTGGCACCTGCAATAAACCTGTTTGACACTTCAACATGCTTTTGCTCCGATAAGAACTTCTTATAAATATGATCCATCTGTACCGAGGTTTCCTTAATGTCATAATGGTTACGTACATGAACTCTGGCATTTCTGGAATAACGAAGATATTCCTCCTCTCCCATTTTATAAAACACACGAATAGAATTGGTAAGTGACTCTACATCCCGTTCATCTGAAAGCAAACCAGTAGCATTATGAATGACTTCATCTGGTATATCACAGTGCCAGGTTGAGATGACCGGCATTCCTGTTGCCTGTGCATCAAGTATAATAACAGGAGCACCACCCTCGCAGTCTCTGGTTTTTGAATAAGTACTCGGCTGAATCAATACATCATAATCCTTTAGGAAGTTATGTAATTCAGAAGAGGGAATTTCTTCAAAGAAAGTAACCTTTTCTGCAATGTCCTGGCTATTACAATATGCTATAAGTTCCTTTTTCCGTTGATCATTTCCCCTACCGACAATTGTTAACGTCATGTCAGGGCAGTCAGAAAGTGCCTCTTTAAAAGCCTGAAGAGAATAAATGTGGCCTTTTTTTTCAGCCATATTACTGACTTGCACAAGTTTTAATGTATTAGCTTGCTTGAATCTTTCAAAGAAGGGTGATTCCGCGAAATCAATTCCGAGCCTTACAATATGTATTTTCCCTGACGGACATCCGTATTTTTCGAGAATTGATGCACCATGTTCACCCTCACAAATAAATAAATCTGCTTCTCTAAATAGAGTCTGATAACGATCAAGCCAATCAGGAAAGGTATAAGGAAGACTTTCATAATCAAATCCATAAAATGAGACAATAAATGGCTTGCCTGTTAACTTTTTCAATGGAAGAAGATACCAGGCAGTATTAGCGAAATGTGCATGGATTACTTCAATTCCATTCTCCCTGATCTGAAGCGATAAATAAGTAAGATATTTGGCAAAATTGTATCTATTCTTTGATCGGGTAAGAAGCCGGTTTATGATTCCTACATTTTGGTTTTTACCTTCATGCAGCAAATCTACATGAAGGTATTCCGGATTTTCAATAAAATTAAACTCAGAAGCCTTAAAATGCTGATAATAGAATTCGAGAGCTGCTATATAAACTTCTGTTGTCTTCAGGTTGCGCAACATCCGGTATGCCCAATTCTGAGCTGTTGGCAAATAACATTCAAATAAATGAAGAACCTTTCTTTTCTGTTGCTGCATATTCTCAGTTATCATGTGATTCTGTGATTTGAAGCTTACAACTTCCATGCAATTTTTGATTTTCTTCAATTTTTCTTTTAAATATTATTAACAATTCTTCCGGTATAATTACAAGAATTTCTGTTTGTGTTTCCTTATTAATCTGCTCTACCCTGCCAGAGCAGCTTTTTATCAGTCTGATTGCTTCATTAACCAAAATATATGGTAAAGTGATTGTAAAATGTAATATAGGCACATACCTTGAAATCTGATTGTTTTTCAATGCTTCGTTTACTGATGCTGAGTAAGCAGCCATTAGCCCCGGGATTCCAAGTTTACGTCCGCCATAATACCTGACCACTACACACAATACATCGGTAAGCCTGTTTTTCTGCAATGATCTCAGAATTGGTTTGCCAGCACTTCCGGCCGGTTCACCGGCATCAACACTATATTCCAGTTTTGACCGATTCAACCGGTAAGCATAGCAGACATGGGTTGCTGCAGGATGTTCGGTTTTAATTTGGTTCAAGATGTTCTTAATTTCAGCTACATTGCTTACAGGGTTTAAATAGGCAATAAAACGGCTACCTGATTCCCTATAATCACCTTTGCTTGCAAATAAGATCGTATTCTCAGTCAAACTTAATAGCAACTATTGGATTAATCCGTTTGATGATTACCGATGGGATAATTAGAACCAGCATAGTTATTACAATGACTCCGGCATTTAGCATCAGAAGTTGTAAAAAATCAATACTCATAGGCATTGAAGTCATATAATATGAATCTTCGGGAAGGGTAATCCAGTTATATTTCTGTTGAAAAAATGCGAATAGTACAGCTAAAACATTTCCCATAATCAAGCCCGTAATGAGGACATAACCAGCCATCAGCATGAATATTCTTTTAATCATTGTTTCAGCAGACCCCATGGCTTTCATTACACCGATAAAGAAGATTTGTTCAAGGATCAGAATCAGTAAGGTGATTACCAGATTGGTGATTGCCACAATCACTATTAAAGTGATTATAATTATTGCATTTACATTAATAAGCTCAAGCCAGCTAAAAATCTGAGGAAACAGTTCTGCAGTTGTTTCAACTTTCCAGGTCGGGGAAACTATTCCTTCTAGTTGTGACTTAATTTCAGTAGACTTTCTGAAATCAACAGTTTCAATTTCATATCCGCTATATTGATTTTTTCCCCAACCATTTAACTGCTGGAAAAGTCCCATTGATGAAAAAGCATATACATGATCAAACTCTTCCATAACTGAATCGTAGAGACCGGTGATTGTCATTTTTCTGACCCTGGGCGGATTCTGAATAAAATAAATGAACAGATGATCTCCCACCTTTTTGTTTAAAAGGGAAGCCAGTCGGGTACTGAGTACAATTGGATTCGTGTTCTTACCTGGGTGCTGTTCAAACGTTCCCTTGACAATACTTTTCAAAAAAACCGGGTTTAAAAAGGTAGTATCATATCCCTTTAATACAACTCCTTGGACATCATTTTCTGTCTTGATAATTCCATTCTTATTACAGTATGGATAAACTGCCCTGATGCCTTCAAGTTTTTTTGAATCCTTAATAAAGGTGCTGTCCAATTCGATCGGTTTTGATTCAAAACTGCTAGTCAGATCAAATGACGAAAGCTGGATATGAGCAGTAAAGCCGGTTAGTTTCTCGGTAATACTCTTTTTAAATCCACCTACAATCATAACAGAAAGAGCCATTGCTGCCATACCGAGGGTTAAGGTTATAACAGCAATTCTGACTGCTGGTCTTGCCAATAGACCTCGTTCATCCGCTCCTTTAATCAGTCTTCGGGCAATAAACCATTCTTTCCTCATTTATTTCAAATCCGATCTTAGGTTGTCACTACTGAAAAGAAAAGGGAGCAGCCAACTTACACGATCGGCAACCAGAAATTCATTCTTCTTAACCATCATGATTATTCTGATCGGGCTTTGAAACCGGCATTCAAATTCAGCCATAACCTGCCGGCAATCACCACATGGACTTGCCGGATGAAGTGAAACTTCATCATTCTGAAAAGCAGCTACTGCAACTGCTATAATCTTCTTATCAGGGTAATTTGAGCCTGCACTAAAAAAAGCAACTCGCTCAGCACACAATCCTGAAGGATAAGCTGCATTCTCCTGGTTACTTCCCTTTATTATTGTTCCGTCTTCCAGGAGAAGAGCTGCTCCCACTCTAAATTTTGAATACGGAGCATAGGCGGTTTTAGATGCATCTATTGCCTCACCCATTAAATGGGCATCGGGTGCAGGCAACCCCTCTAAACAGTCATATTGTTCAAATTTTATTGTTAGTTCTTTTTCAGTCATTTTCTTTTTTTTGAATCAAGGCAACAGCATAGGCACAAATCCCTTCTTCACGGCCAACATAGCCCAGCTTTTCATTTGTTGTTGCTTTAATACCAATATCATCTGCTGAGAGGTTCAATAGCGATGCCAGTTCCCTTTTTATGTTCTCAATATGTGGATTTATTTTTGGCTGTTCCAGAACAACAGTAACATCTATGTTACCCGTTTCAAATCCTTTCTCTTTCAATAATCTTACCACCTGCTTAAGCAAAATCCTGCTGTCAATATCTTTATATTCAGCTGAAGTATTTGGGAAATTATATCCAATATCGCGTAAACCAGCAGCTCCAAGCAATGCATCACATATCGCATGAATTAATACATCGGCATCACTATATCCTTCAGGTCCCTGGTGGTAAGGAATTAAAACTCCTCCTAACCGAAATGGTCTTCCATCCTGCATGCGATGAACATCAAATCCAAAACCGACCCTTATTTTCATTTTCACATGTCTTTAATGGCTGTAAAGGTAAACACCAAAAGTTTCAGAATTAATTCAATACCATTGAATTTCAAGTTAATTATTGACACTATTCAAACAAAAAAATCATTCAAAAATAGATGACTGCTTTCAGCCTTCATTACACTAATTATTCTTTAATTTTGTAACATGATTGATTGGCCGGAAGTTTTTACTAATCCTGGCTTCCATTACCCTGAGCCTTGCTCCACCTGCATCGGGAACTCATATTGTTGGCGGAGATTTCACCTACCGTTGGTTAAATGGAAATTACTTTGAAATCAAACTTAAAGTTTATCGCGATTGCAACCCGGGTAATGCCGGATTTGATCAGTCAGTAACGATTGGAATATTTGATAAGGCTACAGACATACTGATTAATTCACCGGTTATTTCATTGACAGAATCAAATCCTGTTACAATTAACGGTCCTTCTTCATCATGTCCGGTTCCGAGTGGAATTTGTGTGGAATATGCCTTATTTATCGATACTGTCTTTATTGCTGATAACCCCGGAGGCTACTACCTGGTATGGGAGCGGTGTTGCCGTAATTCAACAATCCTGAATATGCAGGAACCATTGAGAACGGGTATGGCCTTTTGTATGGAAATGCCAGATCCAGCATTGCATAACTCAAGTCCTCAGTTTCTTAATAATCCTTTGCCTTTCTTCTGTGAAAGTCAACCACTCAATTATAACTTCACCGTTTCAGATCCAGATGGTGATTCTGTTGTTTATGAGCTGGTAACTCCCCTTGCCGGTAATACCGGGCTTCCCAATCAGTCAACTCCGATAACTGTTTTACCAAGCCCATTGCCAGCACCTTACCCGCTCATTAACTGGCAGCCCGGTTACAGTCTTTCAAATATTTGTAACAGCAATCCTGCTTTATCAATCAATTCTTCAACCGGAGAAATAACTGTTACTGCCCAAAATTTGGGTATGTATGCCATGGCTGTACTGGTAAGAGAATATAGGAATGGTATAATGATAGGTTGTGTGAGAAGAGAGATTGAGTTCTCTGTTATTCTCTGT
>JADLBQ010000067.1 GCA_020847635.1 Bacteroidia bacterium | reverse complement strand
TATAATCTGTTTGTTAAAGGACCGGAGCAGCAGTTTCTCGGAAGCAATATGCTATTTCATATATTTAAATACTTCCCTTTTATCATTACAGTATTTACCGGACTAAGGCTTGCCCGCTTCAATATCACTTTTGGAAGTAAAGAATACTTTACAGGATTACCATCGCCTGCAGCCGGAATTCTGATTACTTCTCTCCCGCTGATAACCCGATTCGATTCGTATGGACTGGCAGTTTTGATTTATGATCCGTATTTTATTTGTTTGATGAGTTTTCTGACTTCTATGTTAATGGTATCCAATCTAAAGCTGTTTGCTTTAAAGTTTCATAACCTCAAATGGAGTGATAATAAGACTCAGTATATCTTTCTGATTATTTCAGGGTTACTTTTAGTTTATTTCCGTTTTGCTGCTATCCCGCTGATTATTATGGTTTATATTGCCATATCGCTTGTAACAGGCCAGAAACTGTATCAACCATTGTAAATTCGCATCATGAAATTTATTGCTCATATTAATGTAATGCCGATGAAAGCTCTGCTTGATCCGCAGGGAAAGGCAGTTACTGCTACAATGAAAAATCTGAATTTGACTGAAATTGAAAATGTCAGAATCGGGAAACATATTACCCTTGAGATTGAAGCTTCTGACAAAACAGCAGCAGAAGAAAAGGTAAAGACTGCCTGTGAACGAATTCTGGCTAATCTGGTCATGGAGACCTTTGAATTTACTGTCAAGGAAATCTAGAGAGCAGCAAGCGGGTTCAACAGCTTTGACCAGTATAGTTATCCACCAAAAGCATTAATGCCGGTAACATCCATTCCTGTTATCAGCAAGTGGATATCGTGAGTGCCTTCGTAGGTTATTACACTTTCAAGGTTCATCATGTGACGCATAATCGGATATTCACCAGTAATTCCCATTCCGCCCAACATTTGCCGGGCTTCTCGTGCAATTTCAATTGCCATATTTACATTATTTCTCTTAGCCATCGAAATCTGCTGAGGTGTTGCTCTGTTTTCATTTTTCAAAACTCCCAGCCTCCAGGCTAATAGCTGAGCTTTGGTGATTTCTGTTATCATCTCAGCCAATTTCTTTTGCTGCAACTGAAAGGAAGCGATTGGCTTACCAAACTGAATCCTCTCTTTTGTGTAGCGCAAGGCGGTATCGTAACAATCCATAGCTGCTCCAATTGCTCCCCATGCAATTCCGTAGCGGGCAGAATTCAGACAGCCTAACGGGCCTTTCAATCCTTTAACATTAGGAAAAATATTCTCTTTCGGAACCTTTACATTGTCAAAAACCAATTCACCGGTTGCACTTGCACGAAGACTCCATTTACCATGTGTTTCGGGAGTCGAGAAGCCTTCCATGCCACGTTCTACAATCAACCCGCGGATACTACCTTGTTCATCTTTTGCCCAAACTACTGCAATATCAGCAAAAGGAGCATTACTAATCCACATTTTAGAGCCATTCAGAATGACATGGTTTCCGTCAGCCTTAATGTTGGTCAGCATTCCGGCAGGATTACTTCCAAAGTCAGGCTCAGTCAATCCAAAACAACCCATCCATTCTCCGCTTGCTAATTTGGGCAGGTATCTTTTTCGCTGCTCTTCACTTCCATAAGCAAAAATCGGGTACATGACCAATGAGCTCTGAACAGAAGCAGTACTGCGAATTCCTGAGTCTCCTCTTTCTATTTCCTGCATGATCAAACCATAGGAAATCTGATCCATACCACCACCACCGTATTGCTGAGGAATATAAGGGCCGAACGCTCCAATTTCGGCAAGTCCCCGTATAAGTTGTTTCGGAAATTCTGCCCGTTGAGCAAATTCTTCAATGACCGGTGTCACTTCGCGTTTAACCCACTCACGAACACTGCTGCGGACAAGTTTATGCTCTTCCGTTAGAAGTTCATCAAGCTGATAATAATCGGGTGACTGGAATAAATCGGTTCTGGACATATTCTCTTTATTTAAGGGTCGCAAATGTATTGAAAACACCGGGGCTTAAAAATGCAGCTTGTCAAATCCGGAATGATTTAACCATTAAAGAAGCATGGGATAGGGTTCTGCAGGATTCATGAAAATACCTTAGGTTTGTGGTTTAACCGAATAGCGTTTTTTATGGCCTCAGCACAAAAAATAAAAATTGAAAATGGTAAACTGAATGTTCCAGACCAGCCTGTAATCCCCTACATTGAAGGCGATGGAACCGGCCCTGATATCTGGGCTGCCTCTGTCAGAGTGATGGATGCAGCTGTAAAGCAAGCTTATCATGGGAAACGGATGATTCAGTGGAAAGAAGTTCTTGCCGGTGAAAAGGCTTTTAATAAAACCGGTACCTGGTTGCCTGATGAAACCCTGGCAGCTTTCGAAGAGTACCTGGTCGGAATTAAAGGCCCGCTGACTACTCCGATTGGAGGGGGAATCCGTTCGCTAAATGTAGCACTTCGGCAAATGCTTGATTTATATGTTTGTCTGCGTCCGGTACGCTGGTTCGAAGGAGTTCCCTCTCCGGTTAAGAATCCGGGAGCAGTGGATATGGTTATCTTTCGTGAAAATACTGAAGATATTTATGCCGGAATTGAATACCAGGCTGGATCAGCTGATGCAAAAAAGATACTTGACTTTCTTGCTAAGGAATTTCCAAAAGCATTCGGAAAAATCCGATTTGGAACAACAGAAAAAACTGCGGACTGGCTGAAGAAATTTGATGCAGGAAGTGATCAGTCGAGAAAAGCTGAATTAATGGTAGGTGTCGGAATTAAACCGGTAAGCTTCCAGGGTTCGGAACGGCTTATCTGTTCAGCTATCCGGTATGCAATTCAGCATAAACGCAACAGCGTAACGCTGGTGCATAAAGGAAATATCATGAAATTTACCGAAGGAAGTTTTAGGGATTGGGGTTATCAGTTGGCCAAAGAAATGTTTGGTGCTGTTGAAATTGACGGTGGACCATGGTGCCGGATTCCGGATAATAAACCTGGTGGGGGAATAATAATAAAAGATGCAATCGCTGATATTACGTTGCAGCAAGTACTTACCCGGCCTGAAGATTTTGATGTAATTGCAACGCTTAACCTGAATGGAGACTACCTCAGTGATGCTCTGGCAGCTCAGGTTGGCGGAATCGGAATTGCTCCCGGAGCTAATATCAATTATATAACCGGTCATGCCATTTTTGAAGCAACACACGGTACGGCTCCTAAATATGCGGGACAAGATAAAGTGAATCCCGGCTCACTGATTCTTTCAGGTGCAATGATGTTTGAATATATGGGATGGCAAGAGGCAGCAAACTTGATTTATAAAGGTCTTGAAAGCAGTATTGCATCTAAGAAAGTAACCTATGATTTTCATCGCTTAATGGAGAATGCCACACTCCTCAAATGTTCTGAGTTTGGCGATGAAATTATTCGTCATCTTGAACTGGTAACTGCCTGATAATCTCGATAGCAGCCATGCCGGTTTTAGGCACGATCATTAAAAGCAGTATCGGTTTACGCCATAAGATGAAAATCTTCAGGCGTTCACCTGAAAAATTGCAAAAAAGGGAACTTAAAAAGTTACTTCGCAAAGCCCAGATGACAATGTTTGGTGAAGCCTACCGGTTTCAGGAAATTGCTTCCAGTTCAAATTTTGTAAAAAAGTTCAGAGCAGTTGTGCCTGTTCATGATTACAATTCCATTTTTGCAGCATGGTGGAATAAATGCCTGCACGGAAAGGAAAATGTTTGCTGGCCCGGAAAAGTTAAATACTTTGCATTGAGTTCTGGAACTTCAGAATCATCAAGTAAACATATTCCTGTTACCAAGGAAATGGTAAAGGCAATACAAAAAGCAAGTATCCGGCAGATCCTAAGTCTGGCAAATTTTAATCTGAAAAAGGAGACCTTTGAAAAGGGAATTCTGATGCTTGGAGGAAGTACTCACCTGAATCAGAATGGTACTTACTTTGAAGGTGATTTAAGCGGAATAACTGCCAGCCAGCTTCCATTCTGGTTTCAGCATTTTTACAAACCCGGAAAAAATATTGCCAGGAAAAAGGACTGGAATGAAAAACTGGAAGAAATTGTAATCAAAGCAAAAGATTGGGATATTGGAGTGATTGTCGGAGTTCCGGCATGGATTCAACTGCTGCTCGAGAAAATCATTAAACATTATGGGGTGAAAAACATCCACGAAATCTGGCCAAATCTTTCAATCTACTGTCATGGTGGAGTCCGGTTTGAACCGTATCGGAAAAGTTTTGAAACACTGGTTGGAAAACCGCTGGTTTTTATTGAAACCTACCTGGCATCTGAAGGTTTTATTGCATTTCAGGATATGCCTCAGGCCAATATGAGACTGATTCTGGATAATGGGATTTACTATGAGTTTATCCCTTTTACTCATGAGAATTTCACAATTGATGGTGACCTGATACGCAAACCCAAAGCACTGACAATTGAGGAAGTTGATGAAGAAACCGAATATGCTTTGTTGCTTTCAACCTGTTCGGGAGCCTGGCGCTACCTGATTGGTGATACAATCCGGTTTACCAATAAAGAAAAATGTGAAATTGTAATTACAGGAAGAACCCGGCATTTTCTTTCACTCTGCGGTGAGCACTTGTCAGTTGACAATATGTATAAAGCGGTTGAAATGGTATCGGACGACCTCAATGTGAAGATAAATGAATTTACGGTTACTGGACTCAATTATCAGGGATTGTTTGCTCATAAATGGTACATTGGGACTGATACTAATATAAATCCGGATCAGATTCGAACCCTGCTGGACGAAAAACTTAAGATTCTCAATGATGATTACCGGGTTGAACGAACATCTGCTCTGAAGGAACTATTACTTGAAGTGATTCCAGTAAATTTCTTTTATGATTATCTGGAATCGAAGGGTAAACTGGGAGCCCAGAATAAATTTCCACGTGTTCTGAAACAGGATAAAGCGAAGGAATGGGATGAATATCTGGAAAAAAGAAAGTCGGTTCAGATAACTTAAATTGATGGCCGGAAATCCTTGCTTCTTATTTTTAACCGCTCTATGACAGATGCAGTATTAAAAGGAATAGGACTTGGGCTGATTGTCTCTCTGATGGTTGGACCGGTATTTTTTCTTTTAATCAGTACCAGCATTAAAAGAGGATTTACACCGGCTGCTTTAATTGCTATTGGGGTAATGTGCAGCGATGCTTTCTTCATTACAATTGCCTATTTCGGAAGTGCGGTATTGCTTTATCTTGACCAGCATCAGTCGGCAGCATCCATCATTGGTGGGGTGATTATTGCTGCTTATGGCGTAGCGCTGGCATTTAAAAAAGCTCAAGTACAGGCAGCATCTCTTGATGTTCCGGAAGAAAATATGAAAAAGCGAATTTACCTTGTTAAAGGATTTTTGCTTAATTCAATTAATCCTTCAGTTCTGTTGTTTTGGATTGTTGTTGCCAGCACGATTCCTGTCAGAGAGGGTTACTCAGGATCACAGGTCTTGATTTTTTATGCAGCTACCCTTTCAACGATTTTAAGTACAGACTTTATCAAGGCTTATAGTGCCAGCAGGCTTCGGAATATTGTTACTTCAAAATTTCTTGTCTGGATGAACCGCATTGCAGGCAGTGCTCTCATCATTTACGGATTAAGCATGATTATTCGAGGGGTTGAATTGATTTAGAAAGAATCTTGATTTTCAATTTGTCATTTCACCTCTCAGGTTTTTCTGAAATTGTTCTTTGATCCGGTTGTTGTTATAGTTTTTTCCCAACAGGAACATGAGTTTGGTAAGCGCTGCTTCGGTCGTTAAATCAAAACCACTGATAACACCAGCCTGTTCCAGGTGGCGGCTGGTCTCATAACGCCCCTGATCAACTCTTCCACCACCGCATTGGGTTATGTTAACTATAATTCGGCCTGCTTCGGCTGTTCGTTTAATAATATCTTTTACCCAAGGTTCATTTGGTGTATTGCCCGCACCGAATGTTTCCAGGATTATTGCACGCACTCCCGGGGCCAGCATTACTGACTCCATCCAGTTTTTGGTTATACCCGGGAAAATTTTAAGGATACCAACCTCATTTGCCATTACTGTAGAAACCGAAAGCTGTTTTGAAGTTGATTTATTGATGAATTGATGATTGAACTTAAGGTGAACTCCGGCTTCTGCCAAAACAGGGTAATTGACGGATTGAAAGGCTTCAAATTTCTCAGAGTTGTATTTACTGGTCCGGTTGCCCCGGTATAGGTTAAAGTCAAAATAAATACAAACTTCCGGAACGGCCGGTTTACCATTAAACTCACATGAGGCAATTTCAAGAGAAGTAATCAGATTCTCTTTTGCATCCGTTCTGATTTCACCGACCGGAAGCTGTGACCCGGTAAGTATTACCGGCTTCGAAAGATTCTCAAGCATAAAACTCAGTGCTGATGCAGTATAAGCCATTGTATCACTTCCATGTAACACTACAAATCCATCGAATTCGTTATAGTGCAACTCAATAGCCTTTGCAATCTGAGCCCAGTGCTGAGGCTGCATGTTACTTGAGTCAATCGGAGGCCTGAATGACTGCACCGTAAGTTTTAAACCCATTCTTTTAACTTCAGGAACCTGATTAAAAATCTGTTTGAAATCAAAAGGAATAAAGGTTTTATTGACTTCGTTATAAATCATCCCAATAGTACCACCAGTGTAAATAATAAGGATCTTTTTCATGAGCTTAATCCAAAAATTGTATCTGCATTACTTGTTGTTATTTCTGCAACTTCTTCAATGGTAATTCCTTTAATGGCTGCCAGTTTTTCGGCAACCAGCAGAAGATAGGCAGGTAAATTTCTTTTTCCGCGATACGGAGCCGGAGCCAGGTAAGGAGCATCCGTTTCCAGAACGATCCTGTCTGCAGGAACTCCTGCAATAACTTTATCAAGTCCACTGTTCTTAAAGGTCAGAACTCCGCCAATCCCCAGGTACATTCCCAGTTCAATAATTTCCCTGGCTTGAGATTCGCTTCCCGAAAAGCAATGGAATATCCCTTTTGGATTCAACGAATGATGTTCTTTAAGCAGTTCAATAATTCTGTCAGTTGAATTTCTTGAATGAATGACAACCGGCAGGTGCAACTGATCAGCAAGCCGGAGCTGGCTGATAAAGGCTTCCTCTTGTTGCCGGATAAAGGATTGATCCCAGTAGAAGTCAAGCCCTATTTCGCCAACAGCATAAAATTTCCTTTTAACAGACTCATCATGAATAATATCAAGCTCATTTTTAAAATTTAAATTAACAGAACAGGGGTGAAGACCGATCATGGGAAATGTCCAGTCGGGGAAGGTATCACACAACTCATAAAGGGATGGAAGTGAGGTGCTGTCAATGTTAGGAAGAAAAAACCGGCTGACACCTTTTTCCCTTGCCTGATGAATTAGTTGATCACGATCATTATTAAATTCTTCCAGGTAGAGATGAGTATGCGTATCTGTTAAATGAAGCATATCAGAATTCGGCATTCATCGGAGTTCGCGGAAATGGAATAACATCCCGGATGTTGGTCATTCCGGTAACAAACAAAATCAGCCGTTCGAAACCAAGACCAAAACCCGAATGAGGAACCGTTCCGTATTTCCGGGTTTCGAGGTACCACCACAAAGCTTTCTCCGGAACCCTCATTTCATGCATCCGGGCTAGCAGTTTATCATAGTTTTCTTCACGCTGAGATCCACCAATAATTTCACCAATCCAGGGAAAGAGAATATCCATAGCTCTGACAGTTTTCCCATCCTCATTCTGCTTCATATAAAAGGCTTTGATTTCTTTCGGGTAATCGGTGATGATGACAGGCGAATTAAAATGGCTGACTAGATAATTCTCATGCTCCTTCTGAAGATCACTTCCCCAATCAACCGGAAATTCAAATTTCTGTTTGGCGTTTTTCAATAATTCAATTCCTTCAGAATAGGAAATCCGTACAAAGGTTGAAGAAATAACTGATTGCAAGCGTGAAATCAGTTCCTTGTCGTACATCTTGTTGAGAAACTGCAAATCATCCATGCAATGATCTAATGCGTACTGAATTAAATATTTCAGCATTGCTTCGGCAAGATCCATGTTGTCATGAATATCATAAAAAGCCATTTCCGGTTCAATCATCCAGAACTCAGCCAGGTGACGGGGAGTGTTGGAATTTTCAGCCCGGAAAGTAGGTCCGAAGGTATATACTAAACCAAGAGCCAAAGCTGCCAGTTCGGCTTCAAGTTGGCCTGAAACAGTCAGGTTAGTTTCTCTCCCAAAAAAATCTTTCTTGAAATCAATTTCTCCGTCATTTGTCTTGGGCAGCTTATTAAGATTCAGCGTAGTAACTCTGAACATTTCACCGGCACCTTCTGCATCCGAAGCTGTAATAACAGGTGAATGAAAATAATAGAAGTTTCGGTCATTAAAAAACGTATGGATTGCAAATGCCATGGCATGCCTGATTCTGAAAACAGCACCAAAAGTGTTGGTACGGGGACGGAGATGAGCTATCTCTCGCAGAAATTCCATTGTATGTCCTTTCTTCTGAAGAGGATAATGGTCGGTATCGGCTTTCCCAAATAACCGGATGGTGCCGGCCTGAATTTCAACCGGCTGTTCCTGACCTTTTGACTCAGTTAACCGGCCAGTAACAGAAACAGAGCAACCTGTTGTTATGTTCTTCAGGAGTTCTTCTTCAAAATCTGCCGGGTTAACAACGGCCTGCATATTATGAATCGTGCTTCCGTCATTCACGGCAATAAATTGAACGTTCTTGTTTCCACGCTTGGTTCTAACCCAGCCCATAATAGTAACTTCCAATCCCGTTTCAGGATTATTAAAAATATCTCTTATCAGTTTCCGCTTCATTTCGTTTCTGATTCTGTTTTGTTAAAGTTAAATTCTTATTTAGCTGAACTTTCGGCTGACCAGGGTAACCAGCGACTGGTAGGTTTCCTCTTCTTTACTCCATCCAAGTTTGGCAACATATTCTGTTTCCATCAGGTTGAGGGCTTCATCTGAAGTTGAACAGGCATTGAGTTGTTCAATGAAATGATTATACTCAGATGTATTACTTTCAAAAAGTTCATTGATAAACTTAAACCGCTCGTTGATGCCAATGCTTTTCTTTAAATCGCTAACTGGTGTGGAGGAGAGTTTATCAGCCAGGCTTTTATCATCTTTCTGCTTACTCAATTTCTCAAGCAGTGTTTCTTCAGGTAAACGGGGAGTATCAAATAAGTCAGGTGATCTTGACTGATTTCCATACGGCTGTACCCGTTTTTGGGATTGTTTTTCCTCAATTGTTGTTTGCTTTGTTTCGTTAACGGGCTCAGCATGCGTTTCAGTTTTTTCCTCTGTAATGGTAATTCTTTTCTGTGCTTCCGTTTTCATGTATTCAGCCGGATGGATTGTAACCTGTAAAGCTTTCATTTCAGTATAGGCATCTCTCATTTTCTGAAGCAGCAGGTCAGTTTCAATTTCGGAAATACTTCTGGTTGAATTAAGCAATAATTCAACCTGGCTTTGAATCTGGCTGAGTTGATCAGCAAGTTTTCTAATCAAATCTTCTTGGTTCATAAATAATAGATCAGGCGGCTAATTTCGGAAAACGAAGATGAAGGCTGTTGTATTGTTATTAGAAACCGGACTAAGCATTGCATTCCTATCAAGGAAGGCAAGGAGAATTAATCTTTTTGCCAATTCTGAATCAGGAACTTTTTTGTTTCTTTAAAAGCTTTTGCTGTATTTTCTTTGTCAAACCCGGGATTAGAAGGGTTCGCAAAGGCATGTCCTGCCGGATAGCTTATGATTTTAAATGATTTTTTGGTCAACTTAAGGTTGCTTCTGAAATCAGCAACCATTTTAGGGGTAATAATTTTATCTTCAGTCCCAAAAATACCCAGTACCGGACAGGGTAATGCTTTTAGTATAGCAAGGTCTTGCTCAGGCATGCCATAGTAAATCACACACCCTAAAATATGGCCACTGGGCATGAGTGCTGCCTGGAGACTCCATGTGCCGCCAAAGCACCAGCCAATGGTCTGAATTTCGGATTGCTTACCGGTATAAATTTTCACTGCTTCAATAATGGAGCGTATTCGTTTTTCATCTACTGACTGAACCCATTTCTCTGCTTCTTTGGGGTTATCAGTTACTTTTCCGTCATACAAATCCAGAGCAATAACATTGACATCACCAGCCTCATTACTAAGCCGGACCGATTCCTCTTTAATATACTTATTTAACCCCCACCATTCGTGAAAGACAAGCAGGTAGCGTTGGGTATGAACTTTTGCTTTGACTTCATAAATCAAGGCATCTTTACCATCAGCTACAGCAATCTTTTTCATCTCACCCCCCTGGTTTAAAACACTGGACCCGGATTGAACTGAAAGTTCAGCTGTTGAAGTACCAAAACCTGCGGAACTTACAAGTGCATTGTTAGTGGGCAGATCAATTTCTGCACACCAAAGAAGTAATAGGATCACCATTGATTTCATAACCTGAAATTTTATTCAAAACTAAACAATCGTTAAATAAATCCTAAAAGCCGATTCTGTTTATAAGTTTCATCTTCATCACACCTAAAAAATTACCTTTGTCGGCTTCAAAAATGAATGTCATCTTCTTTAAAAGATAAAATTGATAAGAGAAATTTGCCTTGGCACATTGCTATTATTATGGATGGCAACGGGAGATGGGCAGAGCAACATGGTAAGATCCGTACGTTTGGGCACAGCCAGGGAGTTGAAGCCGTGCGCGACACGGCCAAAGCATGTGCTGAACTAGGAATTCGATACCTGACTCTTTATGCCTTCAGTACTGAAAACTGGATAAGGCCCAAGTTTGAAATTGATGCATTAATGACTTTGCTGGTTGATACCATTTCAGCTGAAACTCAAACATTTTTGAATAATAATATTCGTTTACTGACAATTGGCGATACTTTAGGCTTACCTGAAACCTGCAGGAAATCATTGAACGAATGCATGGAAAAGACAAAGAAGCTTGATGGAATGAAACTAGTTCTGGCTCTTAATTATTCCTCAAAATGGGAACTCACAGAAGCTGCCAGAAAGATTGCTGCCCAGGTTGAATCGGGAAAACTTAAAAGCAGTGATATTGATGAAAAGAAAGTTGCTGAAAACCTGAATACGGCAGCCATACCGGATCCGGAACTGCTGATCCGGACCAGCGGTGAATTCCGAATCAGTAATTTTATGTTATGGCAAATTGCCTATACTGAACTTTATTTTACTCCGGTTCTCTGGCCGGATTTCAGACGGGATGATGTATATAAAGCAATTCTGGATTTCCAAAAACGCGAAAGACGATTTGGTGGAATTAAAGCGATAAAACAACATGAGTAAACTTTATTTTTCAATTTTAACGGTTATTCTTGTTGGTTACTCCATTCAGGCATCTGCTCAGATTACAATTGGCGAATCTGACACACTCGATCTTGATTATACAAATCCAAAGGAATACACAATCGGTGCAATAAGCGTTTCGGGAATTAAATATCTCGATGAGAATGTCCTCAAAGCGCTGACAGGCCTGGCTGTTGGGGATAAGATCAGGATACCGGGAGATAAAATTTCCGATGCAATTGAAAAATTGTGGAAACAGGGAATCTTATCTGATATAAAAGTCGAATATACCCGGATCGAGGGCAATACAATCTTTCTGAACCTGGCTTTACAGGAAAAACCCAGACTTAGCCGGTTCTCATTTACGGGTATTAAAAAGGGGGATGCAGATAAATTGCGGGAACTACTTAAACTGGTATCCGGAAAAATTATAACCGAATCACTAATTCTCAGTACTGAAAGCCAGGTTAAAAATTTTTATGTTGATAAAGGATTCTGGGATACCGAAGTAAGTATTACTACACAGGATGATTCGATTGGCAAAAACTCCATGTCAATGATTGTAGCTGTTAACAAGCATAAAAAGGTCAGAATCAGACAGATTAATATAACCGGTAATACAGCGGTAAAAGATGGAAAGCTCAGAAGAGCAATGAAAGGAACCAAGGAAAAGAAATGGTATAAGATTTTTACAGTTTCCAAATTCAACGAAGAAAATTTTATTGAGGATAAAATCAAGCTTCAAAACAAACTGACTGAAAAAGGCTATCGCGATGCCAAAATCATTTCCGACTCGGTGTATCGGCTTCCGGGCAGTGTAAACCTGGCAATTGATATAAAAATTGATGAAGGTGACAGGTATTATTTCAGAAACATTACCTGGGTTGGAAATACAAAATACACTTCAGCCCAGCTCAATCAGCAACTGGGAATCAAAAAGGGTGATGTTTACAGCAGTAAACAACTTGATGAAGGATTGTTCAGCAGTGCAGCAGGCCGTGATATTACTTCGTTGTACATGGATGATGGCTATCTGTTCTTTCAGGTAAACCCGGTAGAAGTTAAAGTTGAAAGTGATTCAATAGATCTTGAAATGAGAATCTATGAAGGGAAACAGGCAACAATTAATAAGGTGTTTGTTACGGGAAATACCAAAACAAACGATAAGGTCATCATGCGTGAAATCCGGACTAAACCAGGGCAACTCTTCAGCCGTACGGATATTATCCGGACCCAGCGGGAGCTAGCTCAGCTTGGGTATTTTGATCCGGAAAAGCTGAATGTTGTTCCCACCCCAAACCCGGCTGACGGAACCGTTGATATTGAATACGTAGTTGAAGAGAAGCCTTCCGACCAGGTTGAACTGTCAGGAGGCTGGGGTGCCGGTATGGTAGTTGGTACACTTGGTGTAACGTTTAATAATTTTTCAGCCCGTAATATTTTAAAAAGGCAATACTGGACACCCCTGCCGGCTGGTGATGGCCAACGGCTTAGTCTGCGGTTCTTAACAAACGGTAAAGCTTACCAGTCTTATAATGTTTCTTTTACTGAACCATGGGTAGGAGGGAAAAAGCCAAATGCTTTAAGTGTTGCTTATTTCCATTCGGTTAGAAACTTTAATGAACTTCAGAAATACACAACAGATGGGGTACTTGTCGGACTGGGCAAACGCCTGAAATGGCCTGATGACTTTTTTAGTATTTATTACGAAGGAAGTTATAATTACTTTGTTATTAAGAATTATGGTGGGTTTATTTTTACAAATGGATTTGCGAACAGCCTGAGCTTCAGTGCTACACTTTCACGCAATTCAGTTGATCAACCGATTTATCCGCGAAGAGGGGCTAATGTTGGACTAACGCTTCAGCTTACCCCGCCCTATTCATCCTTCACAAAAAAGGATTATTCGGATGCTACCCCCCAAGAGAAGTATAAATTCATTGAATATCATAAATGGAAATTTAATGCAACCTGGTTTACAACCTTGGTTGGAAGCAAACTGGTGATGGCCTCCCGGGCTCAGTTCGGATTTCTGGGTTACTATTCTAAGGGAATCGGTCAGTCACCTTTTGAACGATTCTATCTAGGCGGTGATGGCTTGTCAGGAGATTATACATTATATGGAAATGATATTATCGGGATGAGAGGGTTCGATGCTTCGGCACTGTCTCCGGTGAATGGAGCGATTGCCTATGATAAATATTCAATTGAGTTTCGTTATCCGATTTCACTGAATCCCAATGCAACGCTGTATGGGCTTGGATACCTTGAAGCCGGTAATTCATGGTCTCAGTTTCGGGATTTTAATCCCTTTGATTTGAGAAGAAGTGCAGGTTTTGGAGTCCGTATTTTTCTACCCATGTTCGGTTTGCTCGGGCTTGACTGGGGCTGGCCATTTGATCCGCCTTATGGAATCAGGAGAAATCAGGACTTTAATAAGTCTGCACAGTTTCAGTTTACCCTTGGGCAATCCTTTTAACCGATACTTCATCCAGCCGGCACGATGTTTTATTGATCTTTACCGAAATCAGTACTTAAAATTCAACCATTACATTTGCACACCTCTAAAAAATTGAGTTATGAGAAAACTTATCATCGTTTTAACACTCATTGCCGGCTCATGGATGCAGTCAGCAGCACAGAAATTCTGTTACGTTAATACAGAATACATTCTTGAAAATATTCCTGAATATAAATCTGCAATGCAGCAATTGGATCAGATCTCTATTCAGTGGCAAAAGGAAATTGAAGCAAAATACACCCATATTGATAAGCTCTACAAAGATTACCAGGCTGAACAGATTCTTTTGACAGAAGAAATGCGTAAAAAGCGTGAACAGGAAATTGTAAATCGCGAAAAGGAAGCCAAAGACCTGCAGAAGCAACGCTTTGGATACGAAGGCGACCTCTTTAAGAAAAAACAGGAACTGGTTAAACCAATTCAGGATAAAATTTATAATGCAATCAAGAAAATGGCAACGGATCAAAGCTATGCGGTTGTATTTGACAAATCCAGTGATTTGATTATGCTTTATACCAATGCCAAATACGATAAAAGTGATGAAATTCTTTTACAGCTTGGTTATAAGGCCGGAACAAAGGGTGAAACAAAAAGTACAGGAACTGAGACCAAAACAGATTCAGGCACTCCGGATTCTGCTCCGCGACAACCTACGCCATCTTCACCAGGTGGAATTGAAAGAAAATAACCAACAAATATTAAATATTACATCATGAAAAAAATTATTTTATCAGTCATCATTATTGTTTTAGGATATTCAGTTCAGGCTCAGAATATCAAACTCGGGCATATTAATTCGACTCAACTCCTTTCACTTATGCCTGAGACCAAGGTTGCAGATTCCACCCTTCAGAAATTCGGAGCTCAGCTCGAAAATCAGATTAAAACAATGAGTGCTGAATACGAAAGCAAAATCAATGACTACAAGAAGGATGAGGCTAACATGGCTGAACCAATTAAGCAACTTCGTGTTAAGGAAATAACTGATCTGGAAGACAGGATTCAGGATTTCCAGCAGTCTGCCCAGCAGTCTGTTCAGAAGAAAAAAGAAGAGCTGTATTCACCCATAATTAAGAAAGCTGACGAAGCCATTAAATCCGTAGCAAAGGAGAATGGCTTTACCTATATTTTTGATTCTTCAGTTGGAGCACTGCTATTCGCCAATGACTCTGATGACATATTAGCTAAGGTAAAATCCAAGTTGGGATTAAAGTAAGAATTCAGGCTAATAAGCTGCTACCGAAATATTTAAAAACTGCCTCCTTCGGGCAGTTTTTTATTTTTTTGTGCCTTAAACTAACTGGGCTATTGTTGCTGAGAACCTTGAAACCGGCTTAGGAGTGGTTTACAAATCAAATTGTTCAAATAGTAAGAATGTAAAAAAAATCTATTACGTTTGCGCCCCTCTTTATTTTGAATGGGTTTTTATAACTAACTAAATTTCAATTACATGCAAAGCAAAGGTGCTATCCGGTTTTTAGCTATTTTATTGGGTATTGTATGCCTTTACCAACTTTCTTTCACCATCGTAACCAAAAGGGTTGAAAATAAAGCTCACAAAGCAGCTAACGGTGATGATGCCCTCTATACAGCTTATATTGACAGCATACAAAATATAGGCGTTTATAATTTACTCTTTAAGGATTATACTTACAAGGAATGTAAAGACCGTGAAGTCAATCTGGGTCTTGACCTTAAAGGAGGAATGAATGTTACCATGGAAGTTTCTGTAGCCGACCTGATAAAAGCAATGGCAGGAACCAACAGTTCGGATCTAACTTTTCAGAAAGCCATTACTGATGCTCAGGAAATGCAGAAGACCAGCCAGGAACCTTTTGTAACTCTTTTTGGCAAAGCATTCGCTAAAGCAGATCCCAATGCACGGCTGGCTGCTATATTTAACAATATTGAATTCCAGGATAAAATTAACTTTAACAGTACCAATGAGGAAGTTTTGAGAGTCATTAAAACAGAAGCGGATGATGCCATTAGCCGTACTTTTAACATCCTCAGAACCCGCATTGATAAATTCGGTGTTGCTCAGCCTAACATTCAGCAGTTAGGATCTGGCAGAATTCTGATTGAACTTCCGGGAGTTAAAGAACCGGAACGAGTCAGAAAACTGCTTCAGGGAACTGCCCGGCTGGAGTTCTGGGAAACCTATGAAAACAGTGCCATATTTGATGATTTACAAAAGGTTAATGATTTGCTCAAAGCAAAACCCCATCTCATCACTGGTATTAAACCTGAAGAAATAACATTAGATACGACCGGTGCAGATTCAACCGGCAATAATCCTTTAGAAGCACTGACAAGCGTGACTACTCCGGAAATCACCACCTCTGATGACAGTCTTAAGGACACTTCAAAGTCATCGCTGTTAAGTAAGATAGAAAGTGATTCAGCAAGTCGTGATTCAGCAGATGCGGCTGCATCCTTTGAGAAGTTTGCAAAGGAAAACCCGTTATTCGCTTTGCTGAACCCCGCTATTTTCCAGAATGAAAACAATCAGAGCGAATACCGTAAAGGACCGGTTATCGGTTACTCCTTAATAAAAGATACGCTGAAAGTTAACCGGATATTTAGTAATCCAGAAGTATTAGCTCAATTACCCAAAGACTTGAAACTGGCATGGTCAGTTAAGCCACCCACACCCAATTCCAGTTTGTTAGAACTGGTAGCCCTCAAGGTAACATCACGAGACGGGCTTCCGCCTTTAGATGGTTCTGTGATTGTTGATGCAAGACAGGACTTTGGTCAATTCAACAGCATGCCTGAGATCTCAATGAATATGAATGCAGAAGGTGCAAAAAGCTGGAAGCGTTTAACAGGTGAAAATATCGGAAAAAGTATAGCCATTGTTCTGGATAATTATGTTTATTCCTTTCCGGTTGTACAAGGTGAAATTGCCTGTGGAAGATCCAGTATCACAGGACAATTCAGCATCTCAGAAGCAAAAGACCTGGCGAATATCCTGAAAGCAGGAAAACTGCCGGCACCTGCTCGAATTGTTGAAGAAGCGATTGTTGGGCCATCTTTGGGTAAGGAAGCAATCAATGCCGGGATGATGTCTTTTATAATAGCATTAGTAGTGGTATTGGTCTTTATGGTAACCTACTATAACAATGCCGGATGGGCAGCAGACCTTGCCTTATTTGCCAATATCTTCTTCATTTTTGGAGTACTGGCATCATTAGGTGCAGTCCTGACACTGCCCGGGATCGCTGGAATTGTACTTACTATCGGAATGTCAGTTGACGCAAATGTGCTTATTTATGAGCGTGTTCGTGAAGAACTCAAACATGGTAAAGGTGTAAGGCTGGCTATCTCAGATGGTTTTAAACATGCCTACAGTGCTATTATTGACTCGAATGTAACCACCTTGCTGACAGGCATAATCCTGTTTATCTTTGGTTCAGGACCAATCCAGGGGTTTGCAACGACATTGATTATCGGGATTCTGACTTCCCTGTTCTCAGCTATTTTTATCAGCCGGCTGGTCTTTGAATGGCGACTTGCAAAAAACAAAAAGATCAAATTCTCGACTTCCTGGAATGAAAAGCTATATGATCATATCAATATCGACTTTGTAGGCAAAAGAAAAATCTTTTATGTAATTTCAGGAATAGTTATAGCTATTGGCATTTCATCAATGGTTATCAGAAGTTTTAGCCTGGGTATTGATTTTAAAGGCGGGCGGAGTTATGTTGTTCGGTTTGACCAGCCTGTTCATACAGATGATGTACGTTCAAAATTAACTGAACCATTTGGAGCTGCCCCTGAAGTGAAAACATTCGGGCCTTCGAATCAGGTTAAAATCACAACTACCTATCTGATTGATGATCATAGCACAGAGGCTGATGGCAGAGCAGAAGAAACACTAATCCATGCACTCGGAATTGATAAATCATTTATAATGAGTTCTCAGAAAGTAGGGCCAACGGTTGCAGATGATCTTAAGAAATCTGCTGTGATGGCTGTCATATTCTCACTGATTGTAATTTTCCTTTATATTTTGGTAAGATTTAGAAAGTGGACGTTTGGAGCAGGTGCCGTTGTGGCTCTGACTCATGATGTACTTATAATCTTGTCATTGTTCTCATTATTCTGGGGTATTCTGCCATTCTCGCTTGAAATTGATCAGTCGTTTATTGCAGCTATTCTGACTGTTATCGGTTATTCCATAAATGACACAGTGGTGGTATTCGACAGAATCAGGGAGCATATTGCCAACCATCCGAAAATGGAACGTAACAGGGTTATTAATGATGCGGTAAATGCTACTTTAAGCCGGACAGTTAATACTTCACTTACAATTTTCTTCGTATTACTGACCATTTTTGTCTTTGGTGGAGAAGTCATTCGGGGATTCTCTTTCGCCTTGCTGATCGGTATAATAGTAGGTACTTATTCATCAATTTGCCTGGCTACACCGATTGTTGTTGACCTGGCAAAGGAAAAGCCTCTGACTCAGTTAAAATAGCCACATTCAGCAGGTTGCATAAAAACCAGAAAATTGTAATTAGAATTTTCTGAAAAGGAGTTAATCTCTGTATTACTACTTTATTTTATGATTAGAATGTTTGTGTTACACTAATCTGAATAAATTGCAGCTGATTTTGCCTAAATAAATGACAGAAACCTTGATTTTCAGATGGTGAAAAACCCCGTCTAAAAATTAGGTTTGGCAGGTGAAAGCAGCCCACTGATTTACTTACTTTTGTAAAGAATTTTAAACCAAGACCGGGCTCAAACCGGAGGGGTAATAAAAAGAAAACGGCCATAGTATGTTTGATGAAGATGATTTTGAAAGTTTTGAGGAGAAGGAGAATAAGCTCAAGACGGAATTAAATAGGTTTGAGAAGATGATCAGGGCCAGGGAGCAGTACTTTTTTGATGTTGATACCCTTAATGATATGATTGACCATCATGTTATGCAAGGAACCATTGAAAAAGCACAGGAAGTGATTGTATTTGGCGAAAAGCTTCATCCGGATAATATTGAATTGAAAATAAGAAGAGCTGAATTATACAGTCTGGCTGGCAAAAATGAAGAAGTACTCAGGTTACTGGATGAAATTGAACAGAAGGATCCGGGTGATTTTGATATTTTTCTTCTTAGAGGAAATGCTTTGATTGGGTTGAAACGATTTAAAGAAGCTATTGAGAATCTGAAAATGGCAATTAGTCCTGAAGATCAGAACGATGAAATCTTAATCAGCCTTGCTCATGCTTACCGGCAATTGAGCGATTATAAAAATGCAGAGTTCTATCTATTACAAGCTATTAATATAAACCGGGAGTCCAGTCCTGCTTATGATGAACTGGCTGACCTATATATTTTTCTAGGAAGTCGTGAAAAGGGAGAAGAGCAGTTGAAAAAACTTATTGATCATGATCCCTATAACTCAATGGCTTGGTTCACACTTGGAGGGTTTTATCAGAAACTCGAAGAATATGATAAAGCTATTGAAGCTTATGACTACTGCCTTGCGATCAATGAAGATGATCCAAATGCCAGTTTACAGTTAGCTACAGTCTATGTTACCAAGGAAATGTATGATGAAGCTATTGAACAGTATAAAAAAATATCCAATCTGCCCTTGCTTGAATACATTTCCTGTTTTGCAATTGCCGAATGTTATGAGATGCTTGAGCAGTATGATAATGCCAGAGCATTTTACCGGAAGGCAATAAAATTTGAACCTGAAAATTATGAAGCCTACCTGGGAATTGCTTTCTCCTATTCATTCCAGGGCAGTTGGCAGGAAGCACTTACCTATGTCCGTAATGCTGCTGGAATAAATCAAAAACTAGGTGAGTTATGGATACTCTATGGTGATTGCGAGTTCAACCTGAATAATTTTAGTGAAGCGGAGAAGCATTACCGAAAAGCTATTGAAGTTGAACCGGATAATGCAGATGGCTGGCAGGCCTTACTGAGGTTTATCTCAAAAACCGGGAATTACTCCGAAGGTCTGCAGTTGTGTAGTGAAGCTGAAAAGCTTCATCCGGATGAAGCGGTATTCTGTTATTGGAAAGCTTGCCTGCTGTATCTTGATAAACGAATCAGAGAAAGTTATACTGAAATTGATAATGCAATTCATATTGATTTCAGTATGCACCCAATCCTGTTTGAAATTTGTCCGGTGCTTTTAAGTGACCAATTTGTCACCTCACTAATTGCCAATTATAAGCCTGAATGAGAAATTTCCTGATTAGTAACCTCCCTGACCGGACCGATAAACCACGTAAAACCGGAATAACAATGGTTATGGATAAAGGGTTAAGTGTTCGCGAAGCAGAGAATCTGGTTGAGTCAGGTAAAGAATTTATTGACCTGATAAAACTGGGTTTCGGAAGCGCATTGATCACTCCCCGGCTGGAAGATAAACTGGCGGTTTATCGTAATGCTGGTATGTCTGTTTACTTTGGCGGAACGCTGGCTGAGGCTTTTATCGAACGAGGTGAGTTTAATGAATACCTGAAACTAATCCGTAAGTATAAGATGACGCATGCTGAAATTTCGGATGGAAGTATTTTACTAAACCATAATCAGAAATGTAAATACATCAGATTGCTTAAAGAGGAAGTAATTGTACTGTCAGAAGTGGGAAGCAAGGAGGAAGGTATTCTGATTCATCCAGTCAAATGGATTGAAATGATGCAGCAAGAGTTAGAAGCCGGGGCCTGGAAAGTAATTGCCGAAGCTCGTGAAAGCGGTACGGTGGGCATTTACCGGCCTAACGGTAAGGCTCATGTTGTATTGATCAATAAAATCATTGCCAAGATTAATCCTGAAAACATTATCTGGGAATCTCCGCAAAAATCACAACAGGTTTATTTTATAAAACTTTTTGGAGCCAATGTGAACCTTGGCAATATTGCTCCAAATGAAATTATAGCCCTTGAATCATTACGTCTCGGACTAAGAAGCGATACCTTTTTTCAGTTTATCAGGAAAAAAGAAAAAGAACCTAACTAAACTAATTCCTGAATCTGTTCTCTATGCTTGAAATTACACCCCGCGAACTCAAATCATGGCTCGATACAAAAAAGGATTTCCAGTTGATTGATATTCGGGAAACTTACGAATCCCAAATTGCTTCAATTGGAGGTGAACGGATTCCGATGAATCAGATAGTTACAGAAAAGGAAAAAATCCGGACGGATATTCCGGTTGTGATATACTGCAGGAGCGGAAGCCGGAGTTCATCAATCATTAACTTTCTGGAAAAGAATTTTAAGTTTAGAAATCTGTATAACCTTAAAGGAGGAATTGTTGGCTATGCAAAAGAGATTGACCCAGCACTGACAATCTATTAACCCAAAATGCTTTGGAACACCTGAAATTTCTAATTGACTTTATTCTCCATATTGACAGGCACCTCTTTGAACTGGTACAGCAATATGATACCTGGATTTACCTCATACTTTTTCTGATTGTATTTGCAGAAACCGGGCTAGTAGTTACTCCGCTTTTGCCTGGTGATTCATTGCTTTTTGCCGCGGGTACACTGGCTGCACCGCCTGATAATCCGCTGAATGTTACTATTCTGATTATTATTTTTTTTAGTGCGGCATTTGGCGGAGATAATACCAATTACTTTATTGGTAATTACATTGGCCCTAAAGTTTTTGAGAAAAATTATCGCCTGCTGAAAAAGGAATACCTGCATAAAACACAGGCATTCTATGCCAGGCATGGCGGTAAGGCAGTTATTCTTGCCCGTTTTGTTCCGATTGTCCGGACATTTGCTCCTTTCGTTGCCGGTGTTGGAAGCATGGCTTATAAACGGTTTATCGGATTCAGTTTACTGGCAAGTCTCCTTTGGATCAATATCTGCGTGTGGGCTGGTTACTTCTTTGGAAAACTTGAAATTGTTAAGAATAATTTTTCAATCGTAGTGTTTGCTATCATCGGAATTTCGCTTCTTCCTATTTTGATAGGATTCCTGAAACATAAGTTTTCAAAAGCATGAAACTGTATGGGCTTTTCGGGAAATCACTGGCTCATTCTTTCTCTCAAAGCTATTTCAGAAATAAATTTAAAATAGAGAAAATCAATGCAGATTACCTGAACTTTGAATCAGCATCTGCGGAACAGATTCTTGACTGGATTGAGCAAAATCCTGAACTGGCCGGATTAAATGTAACCATTCCTTATAAAACGGAAGTTTTACGGTTTGTTCATGAATCCAGTCAGCCGGTTAGTGATATTGGAGCCGCTAATTGTTTGATTATTGAACGCAATAGGAACAATTTCCGGATTATAGCAGAAAATACCGACTTCCCGGCTTTTACCAAAACTGTAAAACCACTTTTAAAAGCTCATCATAAACGAGTGCTTATTCTGGGAACCGGAGGTGCTGCCCGAACCGTTGATTATGCCTTGAGGCAAATACCACAAATAACAGAAATTCTGAAAGTATCCATAAGGCATCATCCTGAGCCAAAGGCCGGTTCTGAATTAAAATCAACATGGCTGCTTTCTGATTATGATATTGTAATTAATTGCACTCCTGCTGGTATGTATCCGGATGTAAACAGGTATCCTGAAATTCCTTATCACCAGTTAAGAGCGGGAATGCTCTTATATGACCTGATCTATAACCCGGAAGAAACAACTTTTCTCAGAAAGGGCAGGCAAGCAGGCTGCGTGGTTAAAAACGGGATGGAAATGTTGATTTTACAGGCAGAATTATCCTGGAGACAATGGAACCCCTAACACGTTGAATTAATACTTTCCAAACCAGCTTTTCACCTTCATTTCTATCACTCCGAAGAATGCCTCGTGAATGATTCCACTACTCATTTTTGACTTCCCGGCTTCCCGTTCTTTAAAGATAATCGGAACTTCCCGAAGAACAAACTTATGTTTCCAGGCCAGAAATTTCATTTTTATCTGAAAGGCATAGCCGGTAAATTTGACTTTGTCAAGTGGAATGGTCTCCAAAACGTTTCTTCGGTAACAAACAAAACCTGCAGTAGCATCTCTGACCGGCATTCCTGTTATGAATCTGACATACATGGATGCAAAGTAAGAAATCAGCAATCTGCCCATCGGCCAGTTAACAACGGTAACTCCTTTAACATAGCGTGAGCCAATTGACATATCAGCCCCGTTCAGGCAGGCATTTAAAAGAATAGGTAAATCATTTGGATTATGTGAGAAATCGGCATCCATCTCAAAAATAAACCCATAGTTTCGTTCCAATGCCCAACGGAAACCATAAATGTAGGCGGTTCCTAATCCTAATTTTCCAGGTCGTTTCTCTATAAAAAGCCGGTCTTTATATTTCCCGTTAACTAAAGTGTCAACCTTTTCACCGGTTCCGTCTGTTGAATTGTCATCAATAACAAGGATGTGAAAATTCTCTTCAAGACTCATTACTGCCTCAATAACAGAGTTGATGTTTTCACTTTCATTGTAAGTAGGTATGATGACTAATGAATCAGGCATATACTTTGAGATAATGAGTAGATGAATCGGCTACCAGCCCAGAATCCAGCTAAAAACTAACGGGGCAACGATCGAAGCATCAGATTCAATAATAAACTTTGGGGTATCAATTCCGAGTTTTCCCCAAGTTATTTTTTCATTCGGTACTGCACCACTGTAAGATCCATAGCTGGTTGTACTATCACTGATCTGGCAAAAATAACTCCAGAACGGAACATCGTGCCATTCAAGATCCTGGTACATCATGGGTACAACACAAATCGGAAAATCACCGGCAATCCCGCCTCCAATCTGAAAAAAACCAACTCCTTTTCCGGATGAATTCTCCCGGTACCAGTCAGCAAGCCATACCATGTATTCAATTCCGCTTTTCACAGTTGATGCCTTTAGTTCTTTCTTGATTACATAAGAAGCAAAAATATTTCCCATCGTACTGTCTTCCCATCCGGGAACAACAATCGAAATATTCTTTTCTGCAGCTGCCAGCATCCATGAATTTCTAGGATCAATTTCATAATATTGTTCAAGAACACCTGAACGAAGAACCTTAAAAAGGTATTCATGGGGAAAATAGCGTTCACCTTTTGAGTCGGCTTCACTCCATATTTTAAAGATATGTTTTTGCAGCCTGCGGAAGGCTTCTTCTTCCGGAATACAGGTATCAGTTACTCGGTTATAATGGTTTTCAAGAAGATTCCATTCATCCTTGGGGGTAAGATCCCGGTAGTGTGGAACCCGTTTGTAGTGATTATGAGCAACAAGATTCATGACATCTTCTTCAAGATTTGCTCCGGTACAACTAATGATCTGAACTTTATCTTGCCTGATCATCTCAGCTAAAGAAATCCCCAGCTCAGCCGTACTCATTGCCCCAGCCATAGCAATCATCATCTTCCCCTCTTCCTGAATATGTTTTTCATAACCTTTTGCAGCATCCAACAGTGCAGCTGCATTGAAGTGGAGATAATGCTTCTCCATAAATTGCGAAATGGGTCCTCGTTTCATCGTGTTTAAATTAATCTATAACGGCCAAAAATAATCATTCAGCCATGCTGAAAGGCGGTTGTAGGGACAAGATTGCTTGTTTAATACATTTGCCATCCTTATTTATAAGTGTTTGATTAACTTTTACTATGATAAAGTATTTAATTACTTCTGCTCTTCCTTATGCTAACGGACCGATTCACATTGGCCATCTTGCCGGATGTTATATCCCGGCAGATATTTACGTCCGTTATCTCAGGCTAAAAGGAGAGGATGTGTTGTTTATCTGCGGAAGTGATGAACACGGAGTACCTATAACCATTAAAGCCAGACAAGAGGGTAAATCACCTCAGCAGATCGTTGACTTCTACCATGAAATGATGAAAAAATCATTTTATGATTTTGGAATCTCATTTGATCACTATTCCCGTACATCGGCAAAAGTTCATCATCAAACTGCTTCTGATTTTTTTAAAACGTTATATGACAAAAATATTTTTGTTGAAGAGGTAACAGAGCAGTTTTATGATCAGGAAGCAAAACAATTCCTGGCAGACCGGTACATTACCGGAACCTGCCCGGTCTGCAAATATGAGAATGCCTATGGTGATCAGTGTGAAAACTGCGGATCATCACTGAATCCAACAGATCTGATAAACCCTAAATCAAAACTAAGCGGCAGCGTTCCGGTACTGAGACCTACGAAAAACTGGTTTCTTCCACTTGATAAGATGCAGCCTCAGATTGAAGATTGGCTGAAAACTCATCAGAATAACTGGAAGCATAATGTGTTTGGACAATGTTTGAGCTGGCTTAATGAAGGATTGAAACCCAGAGCTATGACCCGTGATCTTGACTGGGGTGTGAAAGTTCCTCTTGCCGATGCTCAGGGAAAAGTATTATACGTATGGTTTGATGCACCAATCGGATATTTGTCTGCCACAAAAGAATGGATTGGTGATAAATGGAAAGATTACTGGCAGAATCCTGATACCAGGCTGATTCATTTTATTGGTAAAGACAATATTGTCTTTCACTGCATTATTTTCCCTGCCATGCTGATGGCTCATG
>JADLBQ010000066.1 GCA_020847635.1 Bacteroidia bacterium | reverse complement strand
CTTCAGCTATAGAATCTTGCCGGGCTTTTTCAAGTGCTGCCAGGCGGGCTTTTTCTTCAGCTTGTGCCTGGGCAATGGAGTCAGCAACAAATTTTGCTCTTAGTTCAGCTAATCGTTTTGCTTCAGCAATGGAATCCTGCCGGGCTTTTTCAAGTGCTGCCAGCCGTGCTTTTTCTTCAGCCTGTGCACGGGCAATACTATCCTGCCTGATTTTTTCTAACCGGGCTTGCTCGGCTTTGGCCTGAGCAATAGAATCCTGCCGGGCTTTCTCAAGTGCTGCCAGCCGTGCTTTTTCCTCAGCCTGTACACGGGCAATGCTGTCATGATAAGCTTTAGCATAAGCTGCCTGACGTGCCTTTTCTTCAGCAGCAGCTTTTGCAACAGCAGCAGCCTGCTCCTTTTTAATTTGCTGGAACTCTTCTTTACGGGCATCTGCAAATTTCACATCATGGTTAAAGTCATCGTATCGCGGATCGAAAGAAATCTTTGCAACTGGTTTATCTGGAAAAGCTTCCTGAATTTCATCCTCACTTACCTTAAAAAGATCAATCTTGAATTCATAGGAAAAAATGATTGAACTGTTTTCAACAGGAACCTTTGTATCCACAATTACCGACTTTGTAATTGCACCACGTTTAGAAAAAACAAGTGTGTATGAATTTTGCAAATCAAGATTGAAAATAAATCTTCCGGCATTTGCTGTAATAATTTCGTCAATCGGTTCGCTGCCTTTAAATATTCTGATTGACACCCCTTCAAGGCCCTTCCCGTCCTGCTGAACTTTTCCGACCATTTCAAGATAACCGGTGGATTGAGCCATTACGGTTAGCGGTAAAGCAAAAAGTAATAGGAGGATTGCTTTCAGTAATTTCATGGAAGAATATTTAATGTGGGATACCGGATGAGAAAACACGTGATGACAGATTAAGCGCTTCAATAAAACGTAGTTTATCTACTCCGGTTTCAATTTTTTTTTCTTTGAAGTAAGAAATCAGGTTTTCAGTCGCAAGATTACCCACAAGCTCGTCTCCTGCCATTGGACATCCACCGAACCCTTGAATAGCAGTATCAAACCGGAGGCATCCGCTATTAAAGGCTGCATTTACTTTTTCTTTCCAGTTATCCGGACGGCAATGCAGGTGAACACCCGTTTCAACACCGGGGAAATGATTAATTGTTTTCGAATAAATGAAACTTACTTCCACCGGTGTGGCCAGTCCGACTGTATCAGCCAACGAAATCGTCTTTATTCCACAATTTATTATTTTATCAATCCATCTCATGACAATATCATGATTCCAGCTGTCCCCATAAGGATTTCCAAAAGCCATTGAAATATAGACTACCAGTTCTTTTCTGTGAGCAACGGCTAATTCATGTATAGCTTTCAGTACATCAAATGATTTGTGAATGGTCGTATTGGCATTCCTTAGCTGAAAAGTTTCTGATACAGAAAACGGATAACCCAGATAAGTTATTGGCTCAAATGCACAAGCATTTTCAGCACCTCTTACATTCGCAACAATTGCCAGAAGTTTTGTATTTGAGTCGGTCAAATCCAGTTTTGACAGTACTTCTGAAGTATCACGCATCTGCGGTATAGCAGCAGGCGAAACGAAGCTCCCAAAATCAAGGGTATCAAATCCAACCTTAAGCAAAGCATTAATATACTTTGCTTTAAGTTCAGTAGGAATAAAATCAAGAATGCCCTGCATAGCATCGCGAGGGCATTCAATAATTTTAACAGATTTTTTCTGATCCAACGATAAAAAATTTAATCTTTAATAATTACTCCCTCAGCTTCGAAAGCAAGTGCTTTTCCACCCTCCTTAATAGTATCAATTTCTTCCTGTGTCTTTCCTGCATCTTCAGCATAATGCTTTAGTTCTTCCACTGAAACTTCCCTGAAAAATGCTCTTCCTTCAAATACAGCAGTTTTACCTGAGGCGTTTTTTGGAACAAAAAAGCCGTAGTCTTTAAACCTGACCCGCATTGAAGTACCATCTCCTTTTTCGATTGTCATCCAGCAGCCTTTAGCTTGGCAGACTTCTTCAATTTTTCCAACAACTTTTATCTGGATTTCCTTTCCATCACTTGTTTTTTCAATTAATTCATTCATTGAAACCGCACCGTCTTCCGTAATCTCTTTTCCAAAGTGACTCTGCTGGGCAGATACAGCAGATGATAAAATCATGATTACTAATACAGTTAGTAGATTTTTCATTTTTTTTTATGTTTGGTGCAAATGTAATTATTCAGGATATTAGGGAATGAATCATTAGTGAAAAGTTTCGAATGAACTCTATTTTAAACTAACCTGAGCAAGACAGGCTATTCTTCCGGAGTAGTTAATAAGACAAGAAAGCAATATGCATTTAAAATTGCCAGAAACCTTGAACCTTAAGAACCTGTTCAATCACATCACGAGCGCAACCTTTGCCTCCATTTAAAGGAGAAATGTAATCAGCAATAGCTTTAATTTCAGGAACAGCATCATTCGGGCAGGCAGCAATAGCAGCAATTTTCATTGCTTTCATGTCAGGAATGTCATCACCGATGTAAAGCACTTCACTGCCAGATACCCGTATTTCCTTCAGCAGATTTTCAAGCACCGTTCGTTTATCTTCGGCTCCCATAAATACATGCTTAATTCCAAGTCGGTTCATCCGGATTGGAATACCTGCTGATTGTCCGCCTGAGATAACAGCAATGTGCAAACCACATTTAACCGCAAATTGCATTGCAAATCCATCCTTGACACTCATATTGCGGATATATTCACCATCCGGCATTACCATCACAGAGCCATCCGTAAGAACTCCATCACAATCAAAAACAATGCATTTAACTTTTGAAATGAGTTGTTTAAAATTCTTCATTTTTCAATCTATTCTGGATTATATCTTTTAATAATATTTTGTGAAACTGCCTGATAAACTTTTCTGAGTTGCGGATCATCCATTAACATGGCAAGATGTTTTTTGATAATTCTTTTGTCATTTCGTCTTGCCGGGCCGGTTAAAAGCATTTCAGCATGATCTTTCGTGATATTCCGGATTGTAACAGCCTGCAGGGGTATCAGGATTCTTTCAGGTAGTTTATTTTGTTTTAGCAGCCTAAACGATTCATTAGACAAATGATGGATGAAATTATTCTGGATTACAGCAGCAAGATGGACTATGGCCCTGTTATTTGAGTCCATCCGGTAAATTTGGGTAGTGATTTTATTACAAACTGATTTCAGTTTTAACTCAGTTGAACGACTTTCACCTTCAAATAATAAAGGAGTAGTTCTCCAAATATCTTTATGCTGAGCTGTCATTGTCATGACCGGATAAATAACACCATAATGGGGAACCTGTCCTTTAAAAACATTTATATCAGTACTTCCGGAAGTATGAACCCAAATACCGCTGCTCTTACACCATTTGACGATTACCTGACCAATTGCATGATCGCTAACTGCAATTAAGTAAAGTCCGTCATGTAAGATGAGTTGTTCCGGTCTGAATGCTGAATGGCACCTGAGAAGTTTTGCCAGTTTCCCGACCTTCAGCCTGTTTCTTCCGGCAACCTGAATCATCTCATTAGCCGATCTCATCAGAGCTTTGCCCATTGAGTTGGCCAGCAAACCACTTCCAATAATCGTAATTTTCATGATTGCATTTTGTCAAATGTAGTTCAATACGTATAATCCGGCAGGTGTGGTTCTGATTTATTCATTCAGAATAAGTTTCATTGATTAAAGCCCGGGCAAAACAGGATCAGGAGCGTCTCCTGTGAATGATAGAGATTATTGCACCTGCAATCATGATCAAGCATCCGATCCACAGCAGGTTAATACCGGGAAACAGGATAGCTTTTAAAATAATAAACTCCCTTTTATTGTTTTTCCGTTCTGCAATTGAAATAACAAACTGCTGTTTTTCGGGATCAATACGTGTAAAACTGAATTTCAAACCAAGCTCCTCAATTTTATACTCAGGACTGAAAATGATATTGTTTCTGATAATAAATAATGGTTCAGCCCGGTAATGTTTTCTATTGGCATCAATAATATCAAGTATCGCTGCTGCTGCCAGTTCACTTCCTTTCATAAGCGGATGATCAGAAACAGGAGAGTTTGTAATCCCGTTAAAAATCACCAGACTGTTTGACGTAGTCAAGGTATCTCCAATATGAAGATTATGGTCAGTCATTTCTGTATAATTGCTATCCGGATTTTGGTTGTTGACATCCTCCAAGTTGGCATAGGTTACATGGGTATAAATATCCTTATTCCAGAATTTTTTTGTTGCAGGTTCAGCCACATTTCCCATACGTTCATTGAGCTGAACCAATGGCTGAAGTGAAAATACCTTGCTGAATTTCCCTGTACGTTTATCAAAATTCAGGTAGTCAACATTGTAGTAAAGATGAACTCCTTTTTTTTCGACTCCTGTCCAGGTTACATAATATTTGTACATTTGAAGGGTATCATTCTTAACAAGCATAATATTCTCATTATTCGGAAAGTCTTTACCCAGATCAATCTGAAGCCGGTTTTTTGAGATAATACTTTGTTTCCCATTTGAGATCAGTGCTCCCATTAACAACAATGCGAAGCCGGTATGTGTTACCGAAGCTCCGCTGAATTTCCATTTTCGTTTAAGAATTCTGAGAAGGTAGTCAGTATTGGCAATAACAGCAAACAAAGAAGTAAATAATAAAAGGATGTAATGTAACTTACTGAAGCCTATATACCATGTAAGCATACCTGCTAGGCTTACAGAGATAATAAGTGACAATAACAATTTTCTAAAAACCAGGGTAAAATCTGACTGGCGGTACTTAAAAAACTGAGCAACAGCTATCAGTAAACAAATCAAAATAGCAAAGGGCACTTGCCACGAATTAAAAAACTCAACCGCATTATGAGGAGGAGCCATTTTAGTTCCAAAAAGTTTATTGATCACAGGTAATGATGTTACAAAACTGATATGAAGTGCAGATGCAACCAGTACCATTACTCCAATAAATATCCAGAATTCACGGGAAGATAAACGATCTTCTGTTCTTTTACTGATCAGCAATTTGTGGTTAATCAGCAACAGTACTGTGGTAAGTACAATAAAAAACAACATATAAAAAACCAGCTGCCCCATCATTCCCATATCTGTAAAAGCATGAACAGAACTTTCACCCAAAATTCCACTTCGGGTTAAAAAGGTTGAGTACAATACCATCAGAAAACTCAGCGAAACAAGCAGGAAACTGCTCAGTAAGCTGTTCCTTTTTGCTTGATAGATTAACATGGCATGTGTTGCTGCAACCATCAGAATCCAGGGAACTAAGGAAGAATTCTCAACCGGATCCCAAGCCCAAAAGCCACCAAAACTCAGTGCTTCATAAGCCCATGCACCACCCATCAAAATTCCTGCACCTAAACTCATAATCGAAAAAACAGACCAGGGTAAAGCAGGTTTAACCCATGAAGTGAAATAATCGCGTTTCATTAAACCGGTAAGGGCAAAGGCAAAGGGTATAACCGTACTTGCAAATCCAAGAAACAGTGCCGGTGGATGTAAAACCATCCAGTAATTTTGCAGTAACGGATTCAGCCCTCTGCCATCGCCAATTCTCTGAAGGTAATCTGCAAACTGAACAAAGGGTAATTTAATCATATCTGGATGCTCCCGTAACAGTATAAAAGGGTTACTGCCGATCTTAATCCCGCCAACAACCAGCCCGAGAACCATCGAAGCCAGAAAAACCTGCACCAATGAAACAATAGCTATTACCGGTGATTCCCATTGGCCACCTCTTAAAATAATCAACCATGATAAGACCACATGCCAGAAAGTCCAGAGCAGAAAACTACCCTCCTGACCTTCCCAAAAACAGGAGAAAATATATTTGGTTGGTAATGACTCAGAACTGTGTTGCCACACATAATAGTACTCAAACCTATGGTTAAGAATGAGATAATAAAGAACAATAAAAATTCCAAGTACGGCCAGACTATGAACTGCAAATGCACTTCGTGCAATTTTCTTCCAGCCATTATCAGCATAACGGAATGAAAGGAAATAGGAAAAAGATGCCAGTAAAGCTCCGGTGAATGAGAGTACGATTAGCAGGTTGCCAATTTCTCCATAAATCAATTCTTCACCAATGTATTGCATCTGTTGTAATCAGCGGTTTAAAATCTGGGGTATTAATCAGCTGGTTGGTTACACATTACCTTAACTGACCACGCTGTATTTCATTGCCATTATATTTACTTGGGCACTTCATCAACACATCAGAAGCAATAAACGTATTATCTTTCATTTTACCAATAATGACCACCTGTTCTGATTTTTCAAAATCCTGAGGTTTGGCTTTATTCAACATGACCTTACACTCCCGACCATTGTTATCATGCATGTGAAATACAAACAGATCTGCATTGATTTCCGGATTGTACTCCAGCGGTTTATCTTTAGCAAGCGTTCCAACAACATGAAATACTTTGCCGGGATGAGCTGAGGCCTCGCTGAACGTTGCATAGGTACCCGAACTGCTGACCGTACTGAGAACAACTCCCAAGGCAATTGCCACCAAAACAATTCCGATTATATAGCTCTTTTTCATTGTGATAAACAACCAGTTATTTCCGGATTAGTTTTTCAAGCCGTGAAATTTTTCTTTCTAGAAGAATCAAAAAAATCAAAATTCCGACAAAAATAACTGACAATACAGCTACTACAACATATATTTTACCTTCTTGCCTCATGTTATCTGCCATTTCAATATTTTCCTGAGCTATTGTCAGGAAAGGCAACAGGGTGAATAAAATGAGCAGTAGTTTTTTTCTGATCATATTAAAGCAGATTTAATTCGGAGAATCCGCAATTGTAACTGAACTAACCATGCCCCCATCAATATCCAACCAGTAACAGCCGGATAGAAAATCATTCTCATGTGATTGTCAAGGTCATAGGATGCAAAAGCAGGATTTCCTCCGTTTCCAGGATGGAGCGAGTCTGTCATTCTGGGTAATATCATGGTAAAAACAATCATTAAAGTAAAAGCAAAAATATTATATACAGCAGCTAGTCTTGCCTTTTTCATCTCATCGGGTACCGAACCTCTTAAAACAAAATAGGCTGCATAAACCAGAACGGCTGCTGCAGAGCCATTTAGTTTTACATCATTCACCCAGAAAGATCCCCAGGTATATTTTGCCCATATCATTCCTGTTGACAAGCCCAGCAGCCCAAAGATTAAACCGGTTTGAGCCGTCACAAAGGCCAGCCTGTCATTTTTCAAATCGAACTTTGAGAGATACATGATGCTGGTAACCAGCGATGCAGTATACAATGCCATCATGGCAAACCACATCGGAACATGAAAATAAATATTACGGATTGTTTCATTCAGAATGGCCAACCTGGGTACCTCATTAACAAACCCGGCATAAATTGAATAGCCAATTAGGATACCGGATAATGCTTTCCACCAATTCTTTTTCATAAACTGATTTACTCCGTGATTTAAGGTTACTCGCGCCAAAGGTACGGAAACAGCATATAGGACAATGCAACTGTAATTAGGTTAACAGCAACCAACAGTATCAGATTAGGAAAATTTACAGACCAGGCAAGACCATCCATGGCATTCTTCGAAAACCGG
>JADLBQ010000065.1 GCA_020847635.1 Bacteroidia bacterium | reverse complement strand
TCTGCCAGTCAGCTAGGGAACGCTTATTGGAGATGTGTAAGGGAACTACAGGTCCAAATGCAGCCCGCCAGAGAAGATGATTTATTTTGCGCTGTTCGCTCACCATATATGCAGTTAAACAACGCTAAATAAGTTTGTTTTGTTGTATTCTTTATGAAGGATGAATAGAGAGCTGGTCAGGAATAAATTGCCGCTCTTCAACTTTGTAACAATCACCCTTAGTCATAACATGAACTGTCAGGTTTTCAATACTGATCGGAGTTCCTTCTTTCTGATCTGCAATATTTGTATATCGGATTTTATGACCATCAACAATAATTACCAGTCCTGACCCAATGGCTTCCAGAATGTTATCATCTGTAATATAGACTCCGGTATCTTCACCGAGTCCTATTCCGATACAGGCAGGATTACTGGCAACAGCTTGAGCGAGTCTGCCAAAACGTCCACGTTTATCAAAATGAGAATCAATGATAACATCTTTAATAAATCCAAGTCCAGTTGTAATTTTGACTTCACCTTTGAGCAAGGCTCCAGAACTGCTTCCCTGATAAATCATGGTGTTACTCATAGCCATCGCTCCTGCACTGGTCCCGGCAATGATCAAAGGTGAGGACCAGTAACGATCCTGAACTATCTTCAGAAATTCGGTACCACCAAAGATTGCTGTAAGCCTGAGCTGATTTCCACCACTAAACATCAGACCGTCACATTTCTTCACCCTGTTAATTACACTCTCAGATTCTGCATCTTCACGCGAACGGATATCCAGGATTCCGATATTGGTACAGCCCAACTTAGAAAAGGCATAAAGATAATTGGCTCCTACTTCCTTTGGAATGGAAGATGCGCTTGTGATCACCTCAATTCTGGAATTCTTGGATGCCGGTAATTCACTGACAATCCGGCTAAGAATCTGCAGTTCAAAAAAATTCAGATTGTTTTTTTGTGCATAATCCGGTTCACTTTCCATTCCCTTGTCTTCATTTCCGCCTATTGCAATTAGTTTTCCTTTTGGTTTATCCATTCAATAATGAGTTGGTGTCCGGCAAAAATAGAAGGACAAATGTTTTTTATGTACCAACAATGAATTTTCATAGAGAATTAATTAACAATTAAGCCTGAAGTCTTAAATCAGTTACCGAATTCAACAGTCAGTAAAACAATTGCAGCAATAGCCATCACAATTCCAGTAAAAAGCCGGGTGGTTAACTTTTCTTTAAATATCAACAAAGCATAAAATGTTGACAGTAACACAACTCCGACATTAATCATCGGGAAGATAACCGCACTCTGAGCATCGGGATGGTCAAGACATTTTACCAGGAAAAACAATGAAAAAAAATTAAACAAGCCCAGAATTAATCCACCTGCAAGATTTTTCCATTTGAAAACAACTGTTTTTGTCAGCAGAGTTATTCCAAGTGTAAGTAAGCCTAAACTCCCTGCAGAACCAAACAGAAAAGTAATAACCAGAAACCGGTTCGATTCATTCATAAAACCGGCCTGAGCATATTTTACTGAAGCATCAACCAGTCCTGTCCCAATAAATAAAACAACCGGCAAAAGCCAGGTAATGGAATGGCTCCTTTTATTGCTGCTACTTCCTGAGCTGGTAGCTAATGTGATAAAATAGACTGCTGTCAATGCAACTAAAATTCCAGCCAGATGCATGACACCCGGCTTCTCGTCAAATAAAATCATTCCGGAAGCAACCGGAATGACTACTGACATTTTTGCTGTTACTGAAGCTACAGCAAGGCCCAGCTTCTGGGTAGTCAGCGCTGTGATATAAAAAACACTGATGAACAGAAATCCAATTATAATGGTTTGCCCGAAAAAAGTTTTTACTTCAGATAGGTATTCAAGATTGCTTTGAATATTCAACAGAAAAGAAAAAGTGGCTGCAGTAAAATAATTAATGACAATTCCCTGAAAACGATTAATACCGTACTTACTGAAGTATTTGAAAACAATAAACAAAAAGGATGCACAGATAATGGAGAGCAAGAGATTCAGGTACATAATTCAGATAGGTTATCCTCCATTCCGAGCTATGAAAAGCCGGTTATTGCCAAGTTGTACCATTGGATCACCACTAAAATCAAAACCAGGAGCTCTTACTCCCTTTCCTGCTCTAAAAGGAGCAACAAAAACTCTTGCTTCATCCCAGATTCCGGATTGAATAAACAGGTTTAACGTCTTAGTTCCGCCTTCAACAAGCAACGACTGAACAGATGATTCATATAAGGCCTGCAGAATTTCATCCACTGCTTTTGTGTTTATTTTAATATACTCATAGTTTCCTTTTGTATTCTGAACCTTGTCATTCAAAATGATTACTTTACTGCTATCATCAAATACTCTTAAGGTTTTTGGGAGTGTTAAATTCCGGTCAATGACAATCCTGGTTGGGTTACTTCCTGACCATTTCCGGACGGTAAGCCACGGATCATCTCTGAGCAAGGTATCAGCTCCGGCAAGTATTGCCGATTCTTCACTTCTCCATCGGTGTACCAATTGTTGTGAAAGCTCATTAGAAATGATTAACCTGCCAGAAGCTTCTTTCATCTTACCAATAATACCATCGGCAGTCTGAGCCCATTTCAGAATAATATAAGGCCGTTTCTTCTCATGCAATGTAAAATATCGTCTATTGACTTCGCGAGCCTCATGCTGCATAAATTCCTCAATTACTTTTATTCCGGAGTTTCGCAGGTATGCTGCACCTGCACCTTTCTGATGGCTATTTGTATCAGCTGCTGCAATTACAACCTGCCTGATGCTCTTCTTAATTATCAGATCAGTGCAGGGTGGTGTTTTCCCGTAATGATTACACGGCTCAAGAGAAACATACATGACTGCAGTTTCAGAAAATAAATCAACTCCCGAATTTTTAACAGCATTTACTTCGGCATGTGATTTCCCATATTCTCTGTGATAACCTTCACCAATTATTGAATCATGGTCAACGATAACACTGCCTACCAGGGGGTTAGGTGATGTTTTGCCTAAACCCATGAGAGCCAGTTCAAAGCATCTCTCCATGTATTTTCTTTGCGGGATCATTGGCTGGCAAAAATAGGAAGATGAATAACCCGAAATTAAAACAGGAATTCAAAAAGAAACTATTAGCAGCATATTCGGCTGGTGAAGCAACGGCTATCAGTGAGTATGTGTTTTACTGGTTACAACAAGCTGGTAACCCTCCGGCTGACGAACAAACTCTTCAATCAATCAGTGACCGGATTTTACAACATGAGCCTGTTCAATATATTTTGGGATATATTGAATTTGCAGGTCTTAAACTGAAAATTACTCCGGCAGTGCTTATCCCCCGACCTGAAACGGAAGAGCTGGTTTTTCTGGTAAAGGATCAGCTAATCAGCTCAGGAAGGACACAACTCAAAGTACTCGATATCGGAACCGGAAGTGGATGTATTGCTCTGGCATTAAAAGGATTTTTTCCAATGATGGAAGTTCATGGTGCAGATATCTCAGCTGCTGCACTGGCAATTGCTGACATGAATTCAAAACTGAATAACCTTAATGTTAAATGGATTCAGAAAAATATTCTTCAGACCCATGCCTGGGATACGTATGATTTGGTAATTAGTAATCCTCCTTATATTTCACCGGAAGAACAATCAACACTTGACAAAAATGTTGTCGATCACGAACCACATATCGCGCTTTTCACCTCTGAAGATGACCCATTGATTTTTTTCAGAAAGACAACCTTACTTTGCAATGAAGGACTACTGAGTGGCAATGGCAGTATATTTTTTGAAGTTCACAAGGAACATGGATTAAGCGTTCCTGCAATACTTGAAGAGCAGGGTTTTACTGACATAGAGTTACTCAAAGACCTGAGCGGAAATATTCGTTTTGTAACAGGTGTCCGAAGGTAAAACGGTCTTTTTCTCATCCGAGATTTCCAAACTTTATACTTTTGAACCTTAATCATATATATTATGCCTCAATATCATACTTTAGGACAAATACCTCATAAACGCCATATCCAGTTTCGTAAACCCGATGGCAGTTTATATGCTGAAGAGCTTGTCAGTACCCATGGATTTAGTAATGTTTATTCCCTTGTTTACCATTTGAATCCACCTACTATTGTAAAGGAAGTAATGGAACCTATTTCACGGGAACCTGAAATTGTAAAAGCGCGTTTTCTGAGAAATGTTAGTTTCCGAGGCTTCCAGGTTGAACCGGAAGATGACTACATTCAAAGTAAGAAAGCAATTTTGGTTAATAACGACATCCAAATTTCACTGGCTGCCCCCCGAAAATCAATCACAGATTATTTTCTGAAAAACGCAGATGCGGATGAAATGATTTTTATTCATCAGGGAAGTGGGAAGTTGCTTACACTCTATGGTGAAATTGAGTTTGGATATGGTGATTATCTTATCATACCCAGAGGGATCATTTTTCAACTTCATTTTAATGACAGCAACAATCGTTTGCTGGTAATGGATGCGTTTAGCCCGATTGAAACACCTTCCCGCTACCGGAATGCGTACGGGCAATTGGAAGAAGATGCTCCGTTCTGTGAAAGAGACATCCGAAGGCCTCAGAATCTGAGAACATATAATGAAAAAGGTGATTTTAAGGTCATGGTAAAAAAGCAGGGCCTGATCTATCCGTTTATTTATGCCTGGCATCCATTTGATGCAATCGGATGGGACGGTAATAACTATCCGTGGGCTTTTTCAATTCATGATTTTGAGCCGATAACCGGACGGATTCATTTACCTCCTCCCATTCACCAGACTTTTGAAGGACATAATTTTGTTGTCTGTTCCTTTGTTCCCAGATTGTATGACTACCATCCTCTTTCGATTCCTGCCCCCTACCATCACAGCAACATTGATTCTGATGAAATGCTTTACTATGTTGATGGGGAGTTTATGAGCCGGAAGAATGTTGAAATTGGACAGATTACTTTGCATCCTGCTGGCATTCCGCACGGACCTCATCCGGGAACTGTTGAAAAAAGTATCGGTAAAAAGGAAACAAAGGAATTAGCCGTGATGATTGACAGCTTTAAACCACTTTCACTTACCCGGGAAGCTATGCGAATTTCAATTGATGATTATTACAAAAGCTGGATGGAGGAATAAATAATTCTTAGAAACAAAAACTGGCTTTTCTGAAACCAGTTCTTCTAATCAGTTCAATACAGGGCTTGAACTGATTGTATCTGAGTTGAAATGGACTTCAATATCAGGATTGTTTTTTATCATTTGCTCTAGCATCCAGGAAGAGTCAGCCAGATAAACATAATAGCCATCTTTATCAAGCATAACCTGGTGCATTTTAAAGCGGATAAATTCATCCATTTTCGATTTATCTTTAGCTGTAATCCAGCAGGCTTTATAAACATTCAAGGGATGATACTTGCAGGAAGCACCATATTCATTCAGCAACCGGTGCTGAATCACTTCAAACTGGAGTTCACCCACGGTACCAATTACTTTAAGCGGGCCATTCGGTTGTGTAAAGAGTTGGGCTACACCTTCATCCGTTAATTGACTGATCCCTTTTTCAAATTGTTTTGACTTCATCGGATCAGTATTTATGACTTCTTTAAAAATTTCAGGTGAGAAGCGTGAAATCCCTTTAAATTGTAAATGTTCACCTTCTGTCAACGTATCACCAATTTTAAAAATGCCGGTATCATATAATCCGACAACATCACCCGGGTAAGCCTCATCTACAACACTTTTAGCACTTGCCAAAAAAGTATAGGGGTTATTAAATCTAATTTCCCTATCAAGCCGGTTATGATAATAAAACCTGCCTCTTTCAAACTTACCTGAACAAACCCGAAGAAAAGCAATCCGATCTCGGTGTCTTGGATCAATATTCGCATGAATTTTAAAAACAAAGCCGGTAAAGGTCTTTTCGGCAGGTGCTACAATCCGCTGTTCAGCAATTCGTGGTCCCGGGGGCGGAGAAATTTCAGTAAAACTGTCCAGAAGTTCTTTGACACCAAAATTGTTTAGTGCACTGCCAAAGAAAACAGGAGCCAGTTTACCGGCAAGGTATTTTTCTTTATCAAATAAATCATATACACCCTCAATAAGCTGAATGTCTTCACGTAATTTTACTGCTTCCGTACCAAAATGCGAATCCAGTAATGGATCATTAACCGATTCGACAGGCATCCGATTCTCTTCTGTCACCTTTTTTTCGGGATTAAACAGATAGATCCCGTTGTTATAGAGATTGTAAACCCCTTTAAAAGTAAATCCCATTCCGGCAGGCCAGCTTAATGGCCGGGCTCGGATATTCAATTTCTGCTCGATTTCATCAAGCAAGTCAAATGGATTTCTTCCTTCACGGTCCAGCTTATTAATAAAGACCATAACCGGAGTATTTCGCATCCGGCAAACTTCCATCAGGGCTTCGGTCTGAGGCTCTACTCCTTTCACACAATCAATCACCAGAATAACACTGTCAACTGCTGTTAAGGTCCGGTAAGTATCTTCAGCAAAATCCTTGTGTCCGGGTGTATCCAGCAGGTTAATAAGCAGGTTATTGTATTCGAAGGTCATCACGGAAGTAGCTACCGAGATTCCCCTTTGCTTCTCAATATCCAGGAAATCAGATGTTGCTGTCTTTTTAATTTTGTTTGATTTTACTGCACCGGCTACCTGAATTGCACCTCCGAATAAAAGTAGTTTTTCGGTCAATGTTGTTTTACCTGCATCAGGATGCGAGATAATTGCAAAGGTTCTCCGCTTCAGAATTTCATTCTCGTAAGGCATAAGCCGGCAAAAGTAATTGACTACTTTTTGACAACCCCATTCATCCGGAAATTAATATTACACTTATTCTGTATAAAACAGCTTAAAACTGCCATTTTTTACTTCCAGATTTCCTGTTAAAGGGCTTCTGAGATTAACATTGAAACTACCCTGAATAATATTAGTTGCAGAGTCATTTGACAAAATGACCAATGAGCCGGGGTTATCATTTGTTGACTCATAGCCGACAGCCATCGGGTCGGTATATAGAATATGATTCCGGTCTTTTGTTATCTGATAGCTTCCTGTCTGGACATCATCCAACTCTAAAGTCAGTGTACCTCCGGAAGAACTGATACCGTTAATGGTCATTACGATTGCATAGTTCGCAAATAAGGTAGTATTGGCACACCAGGTCTTATTTGAAATATCGGCTTTCAGGAAATAGTTAGTTATTGGACAAGTTTCAGTATTTTCCTTTTCGTCCTTTTTCTTGGAGCAACCCTGAACTGCAACTGCAAGAATAAACAGAATCAAAACGTAGCTTATTTTCCACATAGGTTAATTTATTTATGCAAATAACGTTAAATCAAAAATTATGCAATCCGGGAATAATTTTTTAAGTCATTTCTCCTTTTTCATTTAAATTTAAGAAACAACAAGTCAAAAAGATTCTCCTTTCAACAGGACTTATACTAGGTGAACAAGTATAAGTAAGTTACATTTGCCCTCCTTTAAGTAATGTCATTCATCAGACGGTTTTTCAATAAAGGAGATGAAAGCAGTGCTACTTTTCTAGCAAGGAAAAGTGGATTGGCGTTATTTTTCCGTTTTGCTTCTTTTTTTGCTGTTTATCTTTTCACCATATCAATTACCCGGAATTTTGGAGCTGAGGCTTGGGGAAATTTTACCCTGACCTTTACGGTGATTCAGATTCTGGCTATTTTTTCTCTCTGGGGGCTCGACAATCTGACTGTCAGGACTATTGCAAAAACTCAAACAGAAGGAATCGAGGGGCTTTCTAAATCTTATACTGAAGCACTGAGTCCGGTAATTCTGTTTTCTGTAATTCTCAGCCTGTTAATGTATTTCCTTTCAGGACTAATAGCCAACAGTATATTTAACAAACCTCATTTAGCACCCTTACTCAGAACGGGAAGCTTTATTCTGCTCCCCTGGTCTATTATGTTATTCCATTCTGCCTGTTACCGAGGCTTAAAACACATGACCGGCTTTACCGTGTTCAGAATGTCAACCTATTTGATTGCAGCTCTGTTAATTGTAATTGCTGTTTTACTTCATCAGGTACCAAATACGGTTTATGTTTTTCTGATTAGCATATCCATTACTATGCTGACCTCATTTATTGCCTGGCTTAGATTTTCAAGAGTTCGACTCACAGGGTTTAAGTTCAGCATACCTTTTGATTTGCTGCGTGAATCAACTCCGATGCTGATCACCGGATCTGTTTTTTTTATTCTCGGATGGGCTGACACCATTTTTCTTGGAATCTATAAGACGGAATATGAAGTTGGGATTTATGATACTGCATTTAAGATTGCAGCTGCTCCTGCTGTAGTTCTGATTGCAATCAATGCCATCCAGGCTCCTGTTTTTGCTTCTTTATACCACAAAGGAGAAATGAACAAACTCAGAAAATCAGTTGAACGCAGTTCAAAAATATTGTTTTTAATATCTGTTCCGGTAACAATTTTTATATGGATATTCCCCGAATTGCTGCTAGGAATTTTCGGTAAGGAATTCGCTACCGGATGGATAGCCCTGGTAATTCTTGCATTTGGGAGTCTGGTAAATGCACTTACTGGCTCTGTTGGAGTATTGTTGCAAATGACCGGCAAACAAACAGCCTATAATAATATTGTCATGATTGCAGCTCTGTTGAATATTGCCCTTAATTTCTTTCTGATTCCGAACTATGGAATTATTGGAGCAGCAATTGCCTCAGCCACATCAAAAGTCCTTCAAAACATTTGGGCATCCTTATATGTCTATAAAGTCTATAATTTCGCTTCCGTTTTTAATCCATTTAAGAGAAGCAGAAAAAATGACTAAAACAGCAGAAGGAAAAGTACCCGATATCTTAATAGTAGGAGCTCCCAGAGCCGGAACCACCACGGTTGCATCATTACTGAGTTCACACCCTTCCATTTTTATGTCTCCGGTAAAGGAGCCTCATTATTTTGCTATACCTGACATGCAACTGGAGCGGTTCCGTCCCAAGCTTAAGCAACGGCTAAAAAACATAGATATCGAAAGTTATCTTTCCAAAGATAACCGGAAGCCCTTACACCGTTATTATTTCAGCAATTGGAATGAATACCAGCGGTTGTACAGAGATGCTCCTGAAGACTCCTTGCTTGCTGAAGCCAGTCCTTCGTATTTATGGTCAAAGGGTGCAGCTGTCCGAATTAATGAAAAGAATCCGGCTGCAAAAATTATCATTATGCTTCGTAATCCGGTTGACCGGGCAGTTTCACAGTATTTTGTAGAGCGGAAAATGGGGATGACAAGCAGGGAACTGATTGAGGACCTCAGACAGGATTTAAAAGCTGAGAATCCAAACTGGGGCGTTTCACCGCTTTATGTTGAACTGGGAATGTACAGCGAACAGGTTAAAAGATACATGGAAGTCTTTAACAGAAAACAGATTTTCATCGGTTGGTTTGATGATCTGATAAAACCGGGATCTGATTTTACTAAGGAACTTTTTCACTTCCTCGAACTTCCTTTAATTAATACAACCATTTCAGTTGTTCAGAAAAACAAAAGTGTGTTGCCAAGATCTGCCTGGCTGAATGAACTTAGGTATGTTCCGGCAGTAAAAAAATTCTCCCAGAAACTGGGTAACTCATCGCTTAAGTCAAAAGTTAAATCTGTTTTCTTTAAATCAGCAGAGAAAACATATCCAAGCGAAATAAAAAAGATTTTGCTGCCGATATTTGAGCCGGATATCCATAGGCTTGAAGTGTTATTAAAAAAGGATTTGTCAGCCTGGATGAATTAAGCTGTGAAAGAGATTTGGCCTAATTTTCTTGTCATTGGAGCGGCAAAGTGTGGCACGACTTCCTTATATCACTACCTCAAAACACACCCTGAGGTCTATATGAGTCCGATTAAAGAACCGAACTTTTTCAGTACGGATATCAACCCAGATAATTTTAGTCAGCAATATAAAGACATTGAAAGAAGGAAGCGCCTCAATTTGACTGAATATGTGAGCGGAGACATGAAAAGAGAGATCTGGGGATACTTTGTAAAAAAACGTGAACATTATACCGCACTCTTTAAAAATGTAAAAGGTGAAAGAGCAATCGGGGAAATCAGCAATTCCTATTTATTCTCAAAGGAGGCTGCATCCAATATCAGCAGAACATTGCCAAATGTTAAATTAATAGCCATTCTCAGAAATCCGGTAACCCGGATGTATTCTCACTACATGGCAAATCTTCGTGATGGTAAAACCTATAAGTCCTTCAGGGAAGAAGTTGAATTTGATTTTAATCAGAAATGCAAAGGATGGTACATTAACCATGCTTATGTTGAAATGGGGCTCTATTATGATCAGGTAAAACGTTTTTTAACTACCTTTCCTTCTCATCAAATCAGGATTTATCTACACGATGACTTTCAGCAGAATCCTAGTATGGTATTAACAGACATTTGCAGATTTTTGGGTATAGATGAATCATTCGGGTTTAATACTTCTGAGCGTTACAATGAAGCCAGAGTTCCTAAAAATAAAAAGTTTCTTTACTGGTTAAGTTCAACAGGAATTAAAAAGAATACCTTTCGCATACTTCCTGAGCGTATAAAACCCGGGATTAAAAAGTTCTTCTTCAAGGCGGAAATTGAATTAAAAATAGAAGAATCAGACCGTCAGTTTGCATATCAGTTTTATGAAAGTGAAATCCCTCAACTTGAGAAATTGATTGGAAGAGATTTAACTCATTGGAAACTACATCAAACAAAGTGATCAGCTATCTCCGGATTTCCTTTCTATCATTTCTGATTTTCTTCGGCTACCGCACTACTTTCAGGTTCCCCATGACACTGGTCAATGGAATAATTGAAGACTTAATCTGTGGAATGATGATTTTGTTCATGACTTACCGACTTATAGAATTTTTACGAGGTTACGACCGTATTACTCCATTTGAAGGACTCATGTTTGCATTGGCAATTTTTCCGGTTTGGTCTGCTATAGCTGCCCTGCTCCATTTTGATCAGCCTCTCTTTTATGGAATAGCCACCCGTAGAAATTTCTATTTGTATTTACTGGGTCCTTTTGTATTCTATCTGTTAAAAAAGAAGATTACCTCAACTGTGGAGCTCAGAAAGTCATTTTTGCTTGCAGGGGTTATCGCAACTATCGTGTTTTATGCTACCTGGCTGCGGGTAAGTCCTGAACAATATTCAGACACAATGTTTGTTGGGTACAATTCACTGAAAGGAGGATATATTTTTAAGTTTATTGTCACCATAACCATCTTTCCGTTAATTTATTTTTTCATTAGCTATTTTACTTCTAAAAAGTTTTACTACCTGTTATTCACGTTGCCCTTTATTCATCTTCTGATTTTCATCAGACAAGACAGAAGTACTATTCTGGTTACATTATTCGTATTACTGTTCTATTTTGTAAAAGAGATTTTCACACATTCCAAAGCAAGGTACCTGTTTAATTTCTTCTTAGGGTTAATAGCAATACTTTTTTTAATAGAGATTACTGATTATGCACCATCTGAGCAGACTATTGATAAATACCGGAATTTATGGCTAACTGTAATTGGGGCAGAAACTTCTGAAAGTTCAACTAATGTCAGAAGGATTGAAGTCATTAAGGTTTGGCCGGATATTCAGCAGCATTTCTTCTTTGGAAATGGTGATTTATCAACTCGCTGGCAAGACGGATTTACAAGAATCTATGGTTACTTCTTCCCTTCTGATATCGGGCTCATTGGAATTCTCTATGTTTATGGCCTGATTGGCACTTTACTGCTCATGTATCAGTATGTGTTTGCCTATAAACTTTCCCGGAAGCTTAAGCCGCTCCGGCAAGACATCTTCCTGAAATCCTGTATTTATTTTCTGCTGATTTCCTTTTTTGATTCGCTTACTGCCGGTCAGACTGTATTTTTCCCGGCCAATAGCACCATCCTGATCGGGATCATGTACTTTTATTATTTTCGACAACAATCCGCTCACATCCGGATTCTGAAAATATGAAACAGCTACTCTTCCTTTTAACTTTGGTTCCGATGATTCACCTGAACAGTTGCAGCCAAAGCAGACAGACCGGACAAGTTGGCTCAAAATCCATTCTAATTGAGATCAATACTGAATCAGCGGTACTATTCTATGCTGATTATTCCGGATTTAACACAGCAAATCTGTTCACAACATTCGATGCAGAAGATTCGCAGTTCTCAGAGGCATTAAAAACACTGAATCCTGATTTATTTCGTTTCCCGGGCGGTACGATTGCTAATTTCTATCATCCTGACAAACCTGGTTATGGTTTTAATCCGAATGACATCAATAAGCTAAAAGAAAGTGCCATTGCCGAGCACATGGGAAACATATCAGCTAAAAGACAAGTTACAAATAAAAACTACCTTGATGACTTTATCCGAATGGCTAAGCTCACCCATGCCTCCGTTTTATATGTTGTAAACATCTTAAGTGCCAGGCCAGATCAAATCATTAATATTCTGAGCAGATTTGAGTCGGAGGGAATTAATATTAAAGGCATTGAACTTGGCAATGAATACTACCTGAAAGCATACCGGGATATTTTTCCTGATGCTCAATCGTATATCCATAAGGCAATTCCATTTGCAAAATCAATCAGGAAGGAATTCCCGCGTATAAAATTGTCGGTACCGGTTCAGCTTAAAGCCGGAACAGGAAAGGGTTTTCCGGCAAGCTGGAACAGAGCACTTGCTGCCGAGAACTTCTATGATGCAATTAGTGTTCATTCCTATCCTTCGTTTGATAAATGTTCCGATGACACGGAAGCTGAACTTACCTGCTATACGAATCAGATTAATACGTTCATTGACTCTGAATTCCCTGCTCAAATACGACAGCTAATGAATCAGTTTGATAACCATGAGATATGGCTTACCGAATGGAATATCAACAGACCGAACTTAACTTTTGGGAATTCTTTTGCACATTGCCTTTTTACTTCTGCGTTTTTGTTTAAATGCATGGAATTGCAGCAATCATCTCAAAAAATTCCATTAATGACATTCCATAACCTTGCATCTAACGAAAGTGCATATTCACTCATCAGTGGTGAAACCAGTAACTTCAGCTTAACTGCAAACTATTATCTTTTTAGAATGCTTGCCGGTTCGGTTACCGGGAAATTAAAATGGAACCCTGTATCAGTAGGCCTGTCAGATAATCGACTGAAAGTACTCAGTTATACATCCGGTAATCAGACTTACCTGGTGATAATTAATTTTTCAGGTAGCTCATTTACTGATGTTAAACTCACCGTAAATTCACAGAATGTAACAGTTGAACATAATTCAATGCTTTCTTATTCTGCTCAACATGCATCAAAGTTTAAGTCAGATATTACCTATGATGAGTCTGAGAGCTGGAATAACCATATTAAACCTTACAGCATACGTTTGCTCCGAATTCGTTATTGATGAAGATTTTTGTTTTAGGCAATAGCAGAAGCGGAACTACTATGATGGGAAGATTGCTGAATAATCACAGTAAGATTTTTACATTGAATGAACTTCACTTTTTCGGGCCCCTGTGGGAAAAAGAAAAAATACTAAGCAAAAACGAATCCATTCAGCTGTTTGCTCGGCTACTTGGTATTCAGCAGGAAGGCTTTCTTACATTCAAGACTTCAACTCCCTATCTGCAGGAAGCAGCTGCTGTAATTTCTAAAATGCAGAATAATAAGATCAGTGCGCTTGATGTTTATTCAGCTTTTTTAGAATATCAATGCAGGCAAGCCGGAAAAGTAATACCTTGTGAGCAAACTCCTGTTAATGTATTTTATCTGAAAGAGATTCTTCATTTATTGAATGACTCTTACATTATCAATATGGTCAGAGATCCGCGGGATGTTCTGCTCTCCCAAAAGAATAAATGGAAAAGAAAGTTTCTTGGAGCCAAAGCCATTCCATTGAAGGAAAGTATAAGAGCCTGGTTTAACTATCATCCGTTTACCATCTCAAAAATGTGGAATAAGGCAGTAAGTATTCCGTTACATTTGAAAGATCATTCAAGAATCCTGACTGTACAGTTTGAGAAACTGCTTGAGAATCCTGAATCTGAAATAAAACAGATCTGTCATTTCCTAAATATTGATTTTGAAAATGCCATGCTACAGATTCCAAAAGTTGGTTCGAGTGGCAGACAAGATGAGCGAACCCGTTATGGATTCGATACGTCCGTAATTTCTCAGTGGGAAAAGGGAGGATTGAACCGTACCGAAATTGAAATGTGCGAACAACTCAATCATAAACTAATCTTAAATTATGGTTATGAATACTCTGGGATTAAGGGCAGCTCATTGACTAAATTAAGTTACCTGATTGTATTGCCGGTACAATCTTTTATTGCCTTACTTTTAAATTTTAGAAGAATGAAAAACCTTCTGGCAACCTTGAAAAGAAGATTTTCAAAAGATGACTACTAAGACCGATTTTTTCATTGTAGGTGCACCTAAGGCCGGAACCACATCTCTTCATGATGTTCTTATCCAGCACCCTGAAATCTTTTTACCCGAATTAAAGGAGCCAAACTTTTTTACTGCTGATGAAATTAAACAACAGAACCTTTACTACAACGAAAAACTTGTTGAAACTCCTGAAGAGTACCAAAAGTTGTTTTCGGCAACGCAAAAGAAATTAAAAGGAGAAGCCAGTGTTTCCTATCTTTTTTACCCTTCAACAGCTAAACGAATCCAAAATTATAATCCGGAAGCTAAAATCATAATTATCCTCCGTCATCCGGTTCAGCGGGCAATATCCCACTACCAAATGGATCACCGATTAGGACTTATAAATTCCTCACTGGAAACAGTTTTCAGAAATAAAGACAAGCCGGAATTTAAGAATTACTTTCAGCAGTATTTTCTGCTTGGTTGTTATTTCAATCAGGTCAGCCGTTATTTTGAAGCCTTTCCTGAAAACCAGATAAAAATTTACTTTTTTGAAAGCCTGAAATCTGACTTTAATTTATTTATCACTGATGTCCTGAATTTTTTAGGGGCAACTCATTCAGATTTTACATTCAGTGAATCCCATTCAAATCCTGCATTTATATTCAAATATGCATTCCTGCAAAAACTTTATCAGAACCCGTCAATCAGAAAATTTTTTAAATTATTACTGCCTTCTTCTATTCTGAAAAAATCTGGTTCTGCTCTGACAAAAACGCAGCTTACCGAACTTTCAGCTACTTTTAAGCAGGACCTGAATACCTTTTACAGAACAGATATTGACAATCTGGAACAACTCCTTGAAGTTTCTCTTGAGCATTGGAAGAAATGACCCGACCTTCTTTAACTGTCACAGTTGTTGACCCGGTAGGTGTTAAAGCGGGAATGGATATCTACAATTTGCAACTGCTCAGAGCTTTAGCAGATTCAGGTAATCATTGCTGCCTGTTTTCAAATTTTAACAGTACTTCAGATCAGGTCGAGATATATAATGTATTTAAAAATTCAGCTTTAAAAGGCTGGCGTTCAGGATTTGCTATTCTTGTAGGTTTATTAAAAAGTTTATTACAGCTTAAAAAGAGAAAAGCAGATTGGGTTATTTGCCATCTTTTCAGAGGCGACCTTCTTGAGCTGGTAACCAACATGCTGTTCTTTTTTGGTGGGTTTAAGATATGTCTGATTGTACATGACATTGAGAGTCTTGATACGAAGCAATCTTTATTTATTAAAAAGATTGCATTGAATCGCTTCTTTCATATTCGTATTGTTCATAACCGATTTTCCTTTGAAGAGCTGAAGAAAATCAGTACTGAATCTTCAAACCATAAAACACATATTATACCACATGGTAATTTCTCACTGTTGCCTCAACAAGTATATAGCCGCAAGGAGGCACTACAGTCTTTCGGATGGCCCGAAGAGAATAAGTACCTTTTGTTTTTCGGACAGCTTAAAAAAGTAAAGGGCGTGGATATTTTACTGGATGCCTTTTCAAAAGCAAAAACAGATTTTGTACTGGTTATTGCCGGTAAAGAGAGAAATGAAAGTTTAGAACAATATAAGAACATTACCGAAAAACTAAAACATGAAAAAAGGCTTTATACTTTAATCAGGCATATTACCGATTGCGAACGTTCAAGATTGTTCCAACTGGCTGATTTGGTCATCCTGCCCTATAAGCATATCTATCAAAGCGGGGTTTTACTAATGGCAATGAGTTTAGGTAAGGCTACACTTGTTTCAGACCTTCCTCCCTTTGTAGAAATCATAGAGGACAGAGTTAATGGCATCATCTTTAAATCAGGTAACTGCGATAGCCTCAAGTCCGAAATTGAAAATCTTAGCAACCTGAATCTCGAGGAAATCGGACATCAGGCAAAAATTAAAGCTGACAATCAATTCAACTGGCATGCAATTGCTGACCAATACCTGAGAATTCTTTATTGAAAAAAACTAAAGATTAACCCAAAAATCCGGACATAATAGCATCTGCAAACCTATATTTGCACCTTATTTACCGGATCGTAACAATTCTCTATGAAGGTTTTTATTTCGGGTGTTGCCGGGTTTTTAGGAAGCCACCTGGCAGACAGGATGCTTGTTTTGGGACATGAAGTGGTTGGAACCGACAATCTAATTGGAGGGTATGAGGATAATGTTAATCCGAAAATCAAGTTCCATACTTATGATTGTAAGTACCGGAATTCAATGGCCAAGATTACTCAAGGATGTGATATCATTTACCATTGTGCATCAACAGCCTATGAAGGACTAAGTGTTTTTTCACCTCACCTGGTAACTGAAAATACATACCAGATTACCATGTCGCTGCTAAGTGCATCCATTGAGAACAAAGTAAAACGGTTTGTATTCTGTTCAAGTATGGCCAGGTACGGAGCCCAGGATAAAGTACCTTTTACGGAGGATATGATCTGCAAACCGGTTGACCCGTACGGAATCGCAAAATATGCTTCGGAACTCACCATCCAGAATCTGGCACGGGTTCATGGTTTTGATTATGTCATTGGTGTGCCTCATAATATTATCGGGCCACGGCAAAAATATGATGACCCTTTCCGGAATGTTGCGGCTATTATGATCAACCTGATGTTGCAAGGAAGGCAGCCCATCATCTATGGTGACGGAGAACAAAAACGATGTTTTAGCTTTATCAATGATGTAATTGATTGTCTGGAACGGATGGCATTTAATGATAATGTGCTTGGAGAAACAATCAATATCGGGCCGGATGAAGAGTTTATTACTATTAATCAACTGGCACACACAATTGCCAGATTGCTTAATTTTGATTTGAAACCGGTTTATCTCCCCGACCGCCCGATGGAGGTTAAACATGCAACCTGTTCGGCCGACAAAGCCCGAAAACTATTAAACTATAAAACTCAGTATTCTCTTGATGATGGATTATCTGAAATGATTGAGTATATCAAAAAGAGAGGACCCCGTCCTTTCCGGTACCACCTCGATATTGAAATTAAAACTGACCTTACTCCACGCAGCTGGACGGAAAGACTTTTCTGATGAAAATTGCCTTTGTAAGTACCAGAGGAATCCCCAACAACTATGGAGGACTTGAAGAATTTGCCGAAAATGTCTCAACCCGGTTAGTTAAGCGCGGTTTCGAAGTTATCGTTTATAACCCTCACTTCCATCCTTATTCATCGTCTGACTTTGAAGGGGTAACAATTAAGAAAATTTTCAGCCCTGAAAGGCAAATTGGTTCAGGAGCAAATTTTATGTACGACTACCTCTCCTTAAAAGATGCCATTCGCGAAGCGTGTGATGTGATTCTGATTTGCGGTTACACAACAGCTGCTGTTTCATTGCTGCTGTTGAATCCTAAAAAATCAAATATAATTACTAATATAGATGGTCTGGAATGGAAGCGATCTAAACATTCGCTATTGGTTCAGCATTTAACCCGGTGGTTTGAGAAAATTGCTGTAAAAAGGTCTGCAGAAGTAATCTCAGATAATATCGGCATTCAGGAATATGTTACCAAAAATTACAACCGAGATTCTTATTTTATTCCCTACGCAGCAGAAGTCTTCTCAGATTTTGATGAGCAGCTTTTAAGCAGTCTTGGATTAATAAAAAATGAATATTTTCTGCTAATCGGAAGGCTTGAACCTGAAAATAATATTGAGATGATTCTTGATGGGATAGCAGAAGCCAGGGACGATACTCCGGTTCATATTTTTGCAAGTATTGAAAATAAATATGCAAAATATTTGATCAACAAGTTTAAGTCTCACTCCAGGATTAAATTCAGGGGCTGGCTTGGTGGCCAGAGAAAACTGGCATCCCTGCGTAAAGGAGCAAAAATTTATTTTCATGGTCATTCTGTTGGCGGTACCAATCCCTCTTTACTGGAGGCGATGGCAGCCGGGGCTTTCATTGCTGCACATGATAATATTTTCAACAAATATGTTTTAAAGGAAAATGCTCTTTATTTCAGCAGCTCAAATGAAGTTAAAGAACTGGTAGAAACCCTGAACACTGACTTATCAAAGAGAAACGATTTTACCAAGAACAACTTAAAACAAATCCATGACTTTTATACATGGGATAATATCACTTCCATGTATGAAAATCTTTTTAAGGCTCAGCTATTAAAGCGTTCAAACGGCATTCCGGTCTCCGAAAATCATCGTAATAACAGTCAAGTAAATGATCTTGAGGTCAAGGAACAGTGACCAGTTTTCAATATACCAGACATCATGTTCCACTCTTTTTCTCATTCGCTCCGGATTTGAAGTTTCACCTCTGTACCCGTTGACCTGGGCCCAGCCAGTAATCCCGGGTTTGATGAGATGCCGAACCATAAACTGATCAAACATGTTAGAATATTCTTCTGTATGGCGCAGCATATGAGGACGGGGACCAACGACCGACATCTGATTTAGAATTACATTAAAAAATTGAGGAAGTTCATCAAGATTTGTTCTTCTAAGAATTCTGCCAACAGGTGTTATTCTCGGATCATTACGCGTAGCCTGTCTTTCATCGGCTTCTGAATTAACTTTCATAGTTCGGAATTTCAGGCAGTAAAAATCTATATTTTTTCTACCCGACCTTTTTTGCCTGAAGAATACAGGTCCAGATGAAGTAAGTTTAATCACGATTGCCATTAGTGGCAACAACCAGCTGATGACTAATACAATTACACTTAGACTAAAGACAATATCAAAAAGCCGTTTAATAAACCTGTTGGAAAAACTTTCCAAAGGTTCATTTCTCAAACTCACCACCGGAATGTATTCATAAAAATCAATGTTTACTTTTCGGTTTAGCAATCCCCGGAAATCAGGAATGAATTTAAAACGAATCAGGTTTCGGTCACAAAACCTGACAAGTTGCCGGATTTGTTCGTGGCTGGCAGATGCCGATGAGCAATAAATTTCATCTATCGAATTAGCTAAAGAAAACTGTTCAACATCACTGATCCTGCCGCTTACCGGCAGACTTTCTGGTTCTGGCAAGTCATGAAAGACACCTAAAAGACGATAGCCGAGTTCCGGATGTTTGTTGAAAAAATAATATATTTCATTTGCCAAATGGCCATGACCAACAATAACAACTCTTCGGTAATTCATGCCGCGCGATCTAACGAACCTGAATATCCCCAACATCGAAATTCTCCATACATACAGAAACAATACGAACAATAAAAATTTCAGATAGAAATAATTGATTGACCCAATATATCCTGATAAAAAATAATTAAGAGAAACAATAACCAGAGCATATACAAAAATGTTCTTTGTTAATCCGGCAATAATTTCCTCTGCTCTCTTGCTTCGGTCAAAGTCAGTAACCCTGAAAATAAAAAGGATAATCAGCCACAAGAGATTGAGGTAAAAGAAATGAATCAGCAGGTCGTCCGTTATCCGGGGTGCATGAGGGGTCGTAATCAAGCTGACACCCCAGAATGCTAGATTCAGAACCAATACATCACCAATAATATAGATTACATTAAGGTATCTTGAATATCCAATAGCCATGATTTATACCGCGTATAAATACTGTGCGATTTTACGAAAGTAACATTGAATAGTTGATAACCGGGTCTCTAAAATAATAACAGAAAATTTCAAACTGTATTTTTGCTTCAGCCTAATTTCCCTGGTAATGAGATTAGTTTGTACAGTTTCTTTATTGTTCATTAGTGTATTTACCCTGCTTACGGTAACAAAATGTATGGGGCAAGAGGGTGGTTTTATGCCTTTGAACAGAGCATACCTTCTCAGAATTGAACCCTTTCTATATAAAACTGATACTGCTATTCATACTGCAATAAAACCCTACCTGATTTCAGAAGTTGATCAAGTTATCAATACGGACAGCATCTATTCCAGAAAATTGAAAGACACTCTTTTCAACCGGAAATGGATTACAAGAAAACTCTTTAATGAACATTTATTGCAAATCCAAAAGGAAGATTACGCTCTCTTCCTGGATCCTGTTTTTGAATTCCGTGCTATGAATGAAAATGATAATAGCAATAACTTTCTTTATATTAACAGCCGGGGATTCCAGACTGGCGGAAAGATTGGAAAACGATTTTCATTTTACTCATCATTTTATGAATCACAGGCAAGATTCCCGAGTTTTATTGACTCCTTGGTCAGGGCAACACGAATTGTTCCGGGTGGTGGCCGCATCAAGCGCTTTTATTCTTCTGATTTTGATTATGCAATTGCCTCAGGCTATATTAACTATACACTTAACCGTCACTTTAATTTCCAATTCGGACACGATAAAAATTTTATAGGTGATGGCTACCGATCGCTCCTGTTATCCGATTATCCATTTAACTATCCGTTCCTGAAGATTACCAGTACCTTCTGGAAGATAAAATATGTCAATCTTTATACGCAAATGCAGGATATGAGAATGCCGGTGGCTGAAGAAGAGAGTTATATTAAAAAATATGGCTCATTTCACTACTTATCGCTCAATATCGGTAAGCGAACATCTGTTGGCATTATGGAAGCGATTATCTGGAAGAGTGACTCAGTCCGAAACCGAAACATTGATCTAAACTACCTTAACCCAGTTATCTTCTTTCGGCCAGTGGAGTTCTCTCTTAATTCACCTGATAATGCATTGTTAGGATTTAACATCAGGCATACAATCGTTAAGAACCATGTTATTTATGGGCAGATGATGCTTGATGAGTTCAAAATCTCAGAAGTGAAATCGCAAAACGGGTGGTGGGCCAACAAACAAGCCTATCAACTAGGCTATAAAGCATTTAATTTGTTCAATATGGAGGGGCTACACCTGTTAACAGAATTCAATTATGTGAGACCTTACACCTATCAGCATAAAAGTTCTTTAACCGCTTTTACACATGACAACCAATCGCTCGCCCATCCTTTAGGAGCAAATTTTTATGAATGGATTACAATTTTAAATGGGAAATATAAATACCTAAACGCAGAATTTAAAGTTGCTCTCGTTAAAATTGGTTATGATAAAAAAGACAGTACCGGAACAAAAGTAAATTATGGCCAAAATGTTCTAAGTAGTTACTTAACACATCCTTATGATTACGGGAATAGCATTGCTCAAGGATTAACTACAAAGATGGTTTATGCTGAAGCCCGGATCTGGTACCTGTTTAATCCAAAAACAAACTTTATTGTTGAAGCAGGGGTTATTAACAGAAGAACAGAGAATGCTACGGCTGATAACAATTCCCTGATTTTTTATCTTGGATTAAGAACCGCTTTGACTAACAGGTATTTTGATTTTTGATTAAAATTTTCAAGTTCAAATTTTGTTAGTTCACCATTGTTATCATGTAGTTGACAAAATTCTTTTTTAACTAGTGGTTATGGAACTATTTTTGGAATAGTAAACCGAAAATCAACCAGTGATAAATATTGTATTCGGAAGCATAACAGCCTTTATAATCACCTTTTTATCTATTCCTCAGATCATTAAGGTGTCAGTTCTTAAGGGCTTATTTGATGAACCCAATTCCTTCCGTAAAAGCCACCAGGTTAAAGTACCGACTCTGGGAGGCCTCGCCATTTTTGCCGGTGTTGTTTTCTCGTTTACATTCTGGTCCAGCGGATTGGAATATGTTCCTACACAATACATTATAGCTGCCATCCTGGTTGTCTTCTTTGTTGGAATCAAGGATGATATCATTGAACTGTCCGCTGAGAAAAAACTCTACGGTCAGATTATTTCAGCCTTAATCATTGTTCTTTTTGGCAATATCAGAATTACGACTTTCTGTGGAATTTTCGGTATTTATGACATTTCCTACCTTTCAAGTGTTTTATTCTCAGTTTTTATTATTCTGTTAATCATAAATTCGGTGAACCTGATTGATGGAATAGACGGATTAGCGGGTGGAATCGGTGCGATAACCAGCTTCACTTTCGGTCTTTGGTTTTATAACTATGAACAAATTGGGCTATGCATCCTTTCATTTGCCTTATTTAGTTCGCTGCTTGCTTTTCTAGTATATAACTTTTCGCCAGCTAATATTTTTATGGGAGATACCGGCTCAATGGTGGTAGGGTTGATTCTCGCCATTTTAGCCATCAATTTTATCCAATTGAGTTTTCTCTCACCTCCAGAAGCTTTCCCGTTTAAAAGCGGACCTGCCATGGCCATTGCCATTCTTATTGTTCCATTTGTTGATACCTTAAGAGTATTTATCATCAGACTCATACATGGCAAATCTCCTTTTAAAGCGGATCGTAATCACATTCATCATGTATTGCTTGAGGTTGGAATGAGCCATCGGGAAGTCTCACTCACTCTCTATCTTGCCAATATCTGTTTTATTATTACAGCGCTTTCACTACATAAAATTGGTAATATAACAGTCTTGTTGCTTTTAGCCGGACTGGCAAGCCTGCTGCTTGGAACTCTTTTCTTCATCAGACATCTAGTTCTTAACAGGAATATGCAGAACAGAGTAGATATTGCAGAATAAACTATCAGCTTTACCCCTATTTTTTCAATTGTTATTACTTTAGCGATCTAAAGTAACTTTTAGCTTCAGTTCCGTACTATATTCTGATGGCGCAAATTCGTTCACTGATCAATCTGCTTGCTTTTCTCCTGGCTACAAGCATTTTTTCACCTACTGCTAAAGGTCAGGAAGTTCAGAAGGATCCGATTGAAGACATGATAGACAGTTTGTGTACACTCGAAGGCATTATCGAGTGCCCTGCACCTGATAATTCAGAAGTTTCCTCTACAGATAATTTTTCATTCAGTAATGAAATGATATTAGCCAGAATGGCATCCAGGCCATCACCTATTCCATTCGAAATGAATGAACAGGTCAGAAAATACATTGACTTGTATGCAGTTAAAAGAAAGGAGTTGCTAAAGCGGATGCTGGGCATGTCTGAACTTTATTTTCCCATGTTTGAAGAAGTTCTTGACAAGGAAGGTTTGCCGCTTGAGTTAAAATACCTGTCAGTTGTTGAGTCTGCACTTAATCCGATTGCCGTTTCAAAGGCAGGGGCTACAGGAATCTGGCAATTTATGTATCAGACCGCACGAATGTATGGGATGAATATCAGTTCCTATATTGATGAGCGAAGAGATCCATTAAAAGCGACTTATGCTATGACCCGTTATTTTAAGGATATGTATGCATTGTATAATGACTGGCTGCTCTCTATTGCTGCCTACAACTGTGGTCCGAATAATGTAAACAAGGCAATTCTGCGTTCAGGCGGGAAAACAAATTTCTGGGAAATCAGCCCCTTTCTTCCTTTAGAAACACGAGGCTATGTTCCTGCTTTTTTAGCTATTTATTATGTTATGCAATTTGCCGAAGTTCATGATATTTCACCAATCCAACCCAAACTTTCATTCTTTGATATTGATACTGTATTTATTAATCAGGGTGCCAGCCTTGCCAAGGTTGCAGAAATGCTGGATATGACTTATCAGGATCTGCTTTATCTGAATCCTTCTTATAAAAAGGGCTTTATCCCGAATGGATACACAGGCATATTGCGAATTCCAAAAGCCAAAATGAATATCTTTATTTTACGGTATGAGGGAAGTCAGTTGATGGATGATAAATTGCCAGCTCCGGTTCTTGCTAATATGAAGCTTAATCCGGATGGTACACCCATGAATGGTTTTGATTATGTCAACATCCGGACAAAAAAAATTCATACTGTTCATAGAGGTGAATCACTCCAGTCTATTGCAAGGAAATACCATGTTTCAGTTGAATCAATAAAAAAAGATAACCGGTTAAAAAGTAACTATTTAAAAGCAGGACAAAAGTTAGCTGTATATCAAACAAGCCGTAAATTGGTAGCAATAGAAAATAACACCGAAATTGCAGCTGACAGTGGAGCTAAAGCAGCAACCGATACCCTTGCTGTAAAAACGCAGAATTCAACAGCAAGACCGGATACGGCAGATGGCATTATATATCATACAGTTGAAAAAGGAGATACTATCTGGAATATTGCAAAACGATATGAAGCTTCAGTTGAGCATATCATGCAATTGAATAAAATTAATAAACCATCGGAATTGCAGCTTGGTAAAAAAATTAAAATACCTATTGACGGATGAGAAGGTGTTTTTCAGTTTTACTCATTCTTGCTGCCTTCATTCTTTCATGTAATCTGAGTTCAGAAGTTAAACCATCCTCCATTGGAAGAGAAGGAGAGCTCTTGATAATCTTGAATGACAGCTTAATTCCTGCAAAATCTGTCAGATCCATTATTCAGATATTAACCAGCGATTACGTGGGTTTACCTCAAAGTGAACCTGACTTTTCTGTAATTCAGCTAAGCCCGAAAGATTTTACTAATTTATTTAAACGGCACAAAACCATTTTATACCTTCGTCAGACAGACCAAGGAACTTCATTTAAAATCAAGCAGGATGAGTTTGCTCAACCACAGTTAATAGCCTATCTGAATATTAGCAGGGAACAGTTAAATGATTCAACTTCCGGAATTTCAATGGGTAAATTCCTGTCCGGTTTTTTTGAAAAGGAAGAACTGGAACAAATAGAGCACCTCCTTACTGAGAGTAATAACCATGAAATTCAGAAAGTTATAAGCGATCAGTTTGGAGTAAAACTCCTGATTCCGGTTGATTACTTCATTGCCAATAAAGAAGATAATTTTCTATGGCTCAGACGAGAAACATCCAACACAAGTACAGGTCTTCTGATATATACAGTTGAACTCACTGGCTACAGCCAGGTAACTGCCGGTTTACTCACTCACTTAAGAGATTCGATAACCCAATTATATATTCCAGGTCCCTCAGTCAGTTCATATATGGTAGTTAACAAAGACCTGGAGCCTGTATTCAGCAGCGATTCAATTATGCATAAGCAGGCATGGATTATGCGTGGAATCTGGATGGTTAAAGGCGATTTTATGGGAGGCCCTTTTCTCAATGCTGCTATTTTAGTTCAGCAGCATAAGCTCATTGTCATTGACGGATATGTATATGCTCCTAAATTTGATAAACGGGAATATA
>JADLBQ010000064.1 GCA_020847635.1 Bacteroidia bacterium | reverse complement strand
TTTCCACTACTTACAGACTGTTTCAAACAGGTCCGTCCCGATTCAATTGGAAGCATTAAACTAATGCTGAGATTTTTGAGCTTGACTAAGTTTTTTTTCATTCAACTCAGTCAAAATACTGAAATAAACAAGCCTGCCTACAAGCGGACCGCCAAAGATTTCATAGTGTTTGTTATTTAGCAAATTGGATGCACCTATTTTAAACGTGGAAAAAACAGACGGAATATACCGGCTTGCCTGGACGTCAAGCATACTGTAGGAATCAATGAATCCGCTGAACTGGGGTGAGCCTTCAAACAGGTAACCATCAATCCATTTGAAGTTGAGACTGAACCCCCAGTTTTTGATATCTCTACCGCTAAAACCGATATTGAATTTGTGCTCAGGGGTATTATAAGCCGGAATCAGCGGGTCTTCGGAACCCTGTCGGTCAAGCCGGTTCCATGAATAATTGGCAGACAGAGTGAAATATTTACCCAGGAAATAGTTAAGCCCGGCATTAAATCCCATGGTTACAACCTGGTCTTCCGAATTGGTTGCCACCCGGAGAATGTTATTAAACCGCAGGTCTTTAAAATCTCCGAAAATACTGTGAACCGTGAATGTATCAACATCAGCCCCAAACTTATAACCAATAAAATTCTTATACCAGCTGAAATATCCTCCAAAATCCACGTAGAGGTTCTTAAAAAGTGTTGACCGGTAGCCGGCTTCCAGTGTTTTAACCTGTTCAGGTCTGACAGCTTTCACATTGAAGAATGAAAGGGAATCGAAGTTTTTGTTCAGATCAAAAAATTTAGTCAGCGAAGGAATAGTTACCAGATCATTAAATCCGTCCTTATTTCCTATGAGGATGGCTCTGCCAACCTGGTAATATAGGTACTGGTCAGTAAGGGTAGGGTTACGAATGGCCGATGAGAATGAAGTACGTACCAGGTGATTCTTGTCAGGGACATAAACAACAGATGCTGCCGGAGAGAACAGGTAATTAAAGTTTTCATTCTTATCCACCCTGGCTGTCAGGCTGAATCTGAGTTTGTCATCCATTATTCTTTTTTCAATTCCGGTATAGATTCCGGATTCCCGGTTCGTGATTTTCACCTGCCGTTCTTCAGCAATCGTATCATTCCCCTGAAGGGAATAATGTATGTAAGTAGTATCACTAAAAATAGTGCCTTGTGAATAGGGCCTGTACCAACGGAAATTTCCACCAATTACAATTTCAGCCCAGGACGGGACAAACTTATATTCGCCCTGAATATGATAAAGTGCTGAACGGTCAAAAAACCGGCTGCCTCCTTCGCCAAATGTTTTTCGTGAAGTAATAGCTGCAAATGCTGTATCAAACTCATAGGTTCCGGGCAGGTAAAACGGGTTAGCTGCATTCAGTGGATTCCCAACACCATTGGCATAAGCAGCTGCAAGCGAATGGTAATAAACAAGGGTATCATAATAGTTATTTGTCAGGAACTGATTAATGGAAGCAATCCATTCAGTATAACAGGGGCCGATACAACTCGGAGGCGGCTGTGAAGGAAAACCGGGTAAATTTTTTAGTTTAGTAACCACACTTGACTGCCAATAATTTACATAATCCTGCTGCCAGTAGTCAACTGTAAAATTCCGATCGGGTTTGGCTGACCTTTGAAGCAATAAGGCAGTAAAAAAAGCATCATATGATTTTCCTGCATCTTCATGAGTTGAGTAAGCACGAATAAACCACCTGTCTTCCTTTTTAATTTCAAGGCGGTTCTGAAAGAAAAGAATGTCTTTCAGGCTGTACCGGTTGTCACCCTGATAAATGGTTGTTCCGGTTCCGAAATTAGAGGCAGCAATTGCTTCCACATCATTTTTGATTTTATAGTAAAAAGCGGTTCCGATTTTTGCATTTTTTGAATTGTAATCAACCAGTTCATTTTCATGATATCCTTTACGGTAAATGGTTCCCAATCCGGGCAAGACTGCTGCATTGCTGTTGAAATCATAACCGTTTTTATACTCGTCACCGTAAATATTCACTGCATCATACCCTCCCGGATTACGGATATCATCTCTTGACTGAGGCGTAGCGGCAAGATTATCTGCTTCCCAGTCCTGGGCCTGCATAAAGTACATATTCAGTTTATAACCGAATTTAGGCTCACCTTTTTTATTTTTAAAATATTCAGCCCACCGGAAAGCTGTTTCGACCAGTTCGCGTTCTCCTACCTTAAAGCTCACTTCCAGGCCGGGATTAATAAACGGGCTGCGGGTTGTCATACTGATAACTCCGTTAAAAGCATTTGGTCCGTATAAAGCCGAACTGGCACCCTGAATGATTTCAACTTTTTGAACGTCTAATTCAGAAGCACCCAGGAAATTACCTAATGAGAAGTTCAGTCCCGGTGATTGATTATCTACCCCGTCAATAAGCTGCAAAGAACGAACCGGAGAACTGCTGTTAAACCCACGGGTATTGATAATCTTGAAACCCATACTTGCAGCAGTCAGGTCAATTCCTTTCATATTACCCAGTCCTTCATAAAAACCGGTTGCCGGTGTTTCTTTGATTCCAATCATATCCATTGCTTCAACAGTCATTGGGGCTTCCTTTTGCTTATCTGAAATACGGCTTCCTGAAATTTCAACACTGCTGAGCATTACTTTATCGGGTTTCATCCGGATGATGACCGGGCTAAAATTGCGGATTGTAATTTCCTGAAGTATGTAGCCTATATAAGATACCTGCAGAGTTACAGGAGTCAGCTCCAAGGTTTTAATAATGAACCTGCCATCAAAATCTGTGACTGCTCCATGGGTGGTTCCTTTCAGAATAATATTCGCTCCGAATAATGGCTCACCGTTGTTGTAGTCGCGTACCGTACCGGTTATTGTATGCTGGGGGGAAGCACTCTTGGCTATAATCAGACAAAAGATTAATAAACACAGCTTTTGCATATCAGGGTTCGATTGAGCAACCAAACATAAAAGATTTCACTGAAAGTTGATCAGCCTTGTTGGAAAAACGAATAAGTTCCGGATAAGTTGAAAGTAATTTCTATACTTGCCCTCCGTGATTGGAAAAAACAAATGGAGTTGGTTTAATAAGCCCTGGATTAAAAAATTCGGAATAGCCACATTTTTATTCTTTTTAATTAAAGGATTAGTATGGATTGCCATTGGATTATGCGCATATTTGTCATTCTGGGAATAGCCCTTTTAATCTGTAAGTTTTACTTTGAGCAATGCACAGGCTACTCAGTCAGAAGAACCCTCAGAACAGGTTGGTTTATTTAATCCTTTGTTAGTAAAAAAGTTTTTACCCTCTGTTACCGATTGGCTGATGATCCCAGTCAGCTACTTACTTCAGCTAACTCAGCTGAGATTGAATTTTGAGAAAATTTTGAAAGAAACCGTAAAGAATCAGATGAGATGAATACTCAAAATTCCTACCGGTAAGTAATTGAAGTTATGTTTTTCGGATGATTATAAATTTTCGGTAAATAAACTCTGGATAAATACCTCCGGTTTGGATACATTCGCACCTCATCAATCAAGCCAAAATGAAAGATTTATTATTTGAATTTGAAAAACGGAAACCTGAAATTGTCTTTGAATGGAACGATACTGAAAGTGAAGCTACAGGTTGGCTGGTGGTTAACAGCATTAGAAACGGATCTGCCGGAGGAGGTACCCGAATGCGCAAAGGCCTGGATAAGTTCGAAGTTGAAAGTCTTGCCAAGACTATGGAAATCAAATTTACAGTAAGCGGTCCGCCTATCGGTGGTGCCAAAAGCGGAATTAATTTTGATCCGAAAGATCCCCGGAAAACAGCTGTTCTAAAACGGTGGTTTAAAGCTATCATGCCGTTGTTAAAAGATTTTTACGGAACAGGCGGAGACCTGAACGTGGATGAAATTCATGATGTGATTCCCATTACATCTGAGATGGGTCTTTTGCATCCTCAGGAAGGAACTGCAGTGGGTCACTTCGGCAGAGAAGATCCTGCAAAAACACAACGGATAGAACGTCTCAAAAAGGGAGTCAGCCTTCCGATTCAGACTTCAGAATATGCACCAGAAGGAAAGGGCAGGTATTGTATTTCTGATATGATTACCGGGTTTGGAGTTGCAATGGCAACCCTTCATTTTTACAAACAAACCGGACAGGATATCAACGGGAAACGTGTTTTACTGCAAGGCTTTGGCAATGTAGGTGCTGCAGCCGGCTTTTTTTTAGCTGAAGCCGGAGCTGTTATTAAAGCCATCATTGACCGTGAAGGTGGACTTATTAGTGATCAGGGTTTCACATTTGATCAAATTAAAAAACTCATGCTTAACCGTTCAGCCGGACTGCTCGTTGACCCTGAACTGATTCCCTTTGCTGAGGTTAATAAAAAATTCTGGGATATAGAGGCAGATATTTTTATACCTGCAGCAGCTTCCAGGCTGGTAACCCATGAGCAGGTTAACCGGATGATCAATGCTGGCCTTAACCTGATTGCCTGCGGAGCAAATGTTCCATTTGCAGATAAAGAAATCTTTATGGGGCCTATTGCTTCTTATACAGATTCAAGAATCAGCTTAATTCCTGATTTTATAGCAAACTGTGGAATGGCACGAACCTTTTCCTACCTGATGAGTAATTCAGCTAAACTGGAAGAGAAAGCTATTTTTACGGATGTAAGCGCATGCATTGAAAAGGCAGTAAAAGAGATCCTGACAGAAGTTAATCAACCGATTCATCTGACCCGGAACGGATTAAAAGTTGCATTAAACAAACTTAACACCCGCTCAACTCCGCATGAACAGTTCATTTCCTGATCAGCTCATTCTTGATAACCCGGTAAGGGCTTACCTTTGGTTTGCAGGGATTCTGGTTGTCGGATTAATTTTTAAGCGACTGATTACACAGGCTATTTCCTGGATTGCATACACCCTTATCCGTAAGTATTCAAAAGGGATCACATTCCGGGATTTTAAAACGCTGTTATCACGGCCGGCCAATTTTTTGATTCTGGTCATTATTCTGTATTTCGCTTTTGACCAGCTTTCCTTTCCAAAGGCATGGCATCTGGGACCAACTGAAGAGCCGGGTATTCGTTACTCCATTTTTATTTTGTTTCAATTGATCGTAAGTTTTGCAGTAACATGGACCATTCTGCGCTTCATTGATTTTGTAGGACTCATTCTATATAAACGGGCTGCACTCACTGAAACCAAACTGGATGATCAGTTTGTTCCTTATTTCAAGTCGGGGCTGAAAGTGATAGTTATCATTTTTGCATTACTGGTTGTGATGGCTTTCATTTCCAAAATGAATGTAGCTGCATTAATCGGAGGGCTAGGACTGGGAGGGCTGGCTCTTGCCCTGGCAAGCAAAGAAACAGTTGAGAATTTATTTGGCTCATTCACCATTTTTTTTGATAAACCATTCACTTTAGGAGACCAGGTCAGAGTTGGTGATCTTGAAGGCAATGTTGAAAGCATAGGACTGCGCAGTACCCGGCTCCGAACACTAGATCAAAATCTTCTGACCATTCCCAACAAAAAGATGATAGATGCAGAACTTGAAAATATAACCCTTAAAACCATGTGGCGGGCCCGGTTTACCATTTCACTGACTTACGCTGCCACCATTCAACAAATTCAAGCTGTAACAAAAGATATATCAGATTTTATTCAGCAACATCCAAATACAAAAGACAACCCGTTTGTTAAGTTCACGAATTTTAGTCCCAGCTCACTGGATATCCTGATTATTTTTTATGTGCTTACAAGTGACTTTGAAACGTTTCACAGCGTAAAGGAAGAAATTAATTTCAAGATTATGGAAATTGTTGAACTTCATAACTGTTCTTTTGCGTTTCCAAGTTCAAGTGTTTATGTAGAAAAGTTTACCAATTCTAATCAGACCCAGTCAAAACCTTAATCGGAAAACAGCAGACAACAAGCTGTTATCGCCTACTCCTGAAAATATATTCGTTTTACCCGCTGTGAGATACCCGTCAGTATTTCATAAGGAATGGTGTTAGCCCGTGCTGCCATTTCAGTGATTGGCAATCCGTTTCCAAAAACAAGTACCTCATCTCCCTCATGCACTTCAATACCCGTAACGTCAATCATAGTCATATCCATACAAACACTTCCTAACACCTGACATGTTTTACCCTTTACCAGCATAACTCCCTTTCTATTACCCAGGCTTCTGGAAAATCCATCTGCATAACCAATTCCAGTAATTGCAATGGTCATATCCTTTGAGGCAATGTACCGTCTGCTATAGCCAACACTCTCACCGGCCTTCACCTGCCTGATTTGCGAAATGGTAGTCTTCAATGTTGCTGCAGGCAGCAAAAATTTCTGCTCTTGTTCCAATGAAGCAATTCCATGCAAACCGATACCCAGCCTGACCATTTCGAACTGTGCTTCAGGAAAACGCATAATGCCTGCCGAGTTCAGGATATGACGAAGCGGCTTAGTTGCTGTATGCACCTGAAACTCATCACAGAGATGTGAAAAAGACTCAATCTGCTTACGGGTAAATTCATCATGAATTTCCTCATTGCTGGCTGCCAAGTGTGAAAAAACCGAAACCACTTTCAGTTGCTTATAGTTTTTTATCCGTACAATCAGCTGTTTCAGCTCAGAGGGATCAAAGCCCAATCGTTTCATACCGGTATCAAATTCGATATGAACAGGAAACGGAAATTCCTGATTGTGTCTTTTGACTTCCTCAGCAAGAGCACCTAATAACCTGAAATTATAAATTTCAGGTTCCAGCTGATAACGGATTATCAGATCAAAGCTTTGAATTTCGGGATTCATTACCATAATGGGAGTGGTAATGCCAGCCCTTCGCAACTCAACACCTTCATCCGCATAAGCCACAGCGAAATAGTCAACTTTATGAAATTGTAACAATCCGGCTAATTCATGAATTCCACTGCCATATCCAAATGCTTTGAGCATACACATTATTCGGGTCTGAGGCAACAACCTGGATTTATAAACTTTCAGATTATTTTCAATAGCGGTCAAGTTCACTTCCAGTTCGGTAGTATGAACTTTCCGCTGAAGTAACTGAGTAATTTTTTCAAACCCAAAAGCACGGGCACCTTTTATCAGAATGGCTTCCTGGTTAAACGTAAGCGAATAGAATGCCGCAATAAACGCATCTGTATCCGGAAAAAAAGTTGCTTCACACCCGAACAACTTTGCTTGGGAAGACAGATCAGGGCCGATTCCAATTAAGCGACTTATTTGTTTTTGTGCCAGCAGAGCAGCCACATCAGCATATAGCACTTCTTTTTTCTGACCACTCTGCAGGATATCAGACAGAATCAGTGTTTTTTTACGGTATAATTTCTGCTGCTCAAGAAAATCAAGTGCCACCTGAAGTGAACCAAAATCTGAATTATAAGTATCGTTAATTATTGAACAGTTATTGATTCCGTCTTTCAGTTCAAGCCTCATTGCAACCGGAGTCAGCAGGGCCATCCGTGTTACAATTTTCTCCTGTTCGTATTGGTTCATCAGCATCCATGCCCAACAATGAATGGCATTTTCAATCGAAGCATCATCTGTAAAAGGGATAGCAATATTTACAAATTCATTATTACAGACTCCTTTAATAGTTGTTTTCCCGTCTTCCTTTACAATTCGGCCGATCTGTAAATCTGCTTTCACTTTGGTTGACCAGGTAAACAGCCGTATATTGGCAGGAATCAAGCCTGAATTCAGAATCCGGTCATGAATGACTGAATGATCACGGCAAAAAATAAGACGTTTGCTTTGAGAAAACAGTTTAAGCTTTTCATCGACCTTTTGAATCCGGCTCTCAAAATTTTCATCATGAGCTGAACTGAGGTTGGTAAATATTCCGTCATCCGGAAGAATTACTTTCTGTAGTCTGGCCATTTCACCGGGTAGAGAAATTCCGGCTTCAATAATTCCCAGGTTGTAACCGGCAGCAAACTGCCATACCGAAAGCGGGACTCCAACCTGTGAATTATAACTTCTCGGACTGCGTACAATAGAATAGTCTTCCCTGAGCAGCTGGTACAACCATTCCTTAATGATTGTTTTACCGTTACTTCCGGTAATTCCAATCACAGGAAAGTCAAATCTTTTTCGGTGTGATGCAGCCAATAGCTGAAGCGCAGCTAAAGAATCATCAACAAGGATAAAATCGGCACCGCTGGTAACTACTTTTTGATCAGTTACGACAAAAGCTTTGACACCAGCTTTCATTAATTCATTAATAAAAGAATGGCCATCCCGCTTATCTCCTCTAACAGCAAAAAAGAGAGTCTGACCGGGTTCAGTTAATTTACGACTATCCGTAAGTAAATAACGGATTTCAGCTGGCGGATGAGTTCCGGGAAAGTACCTTCCGTTCAGTATCCTGCAAATTTCCTCTGGTGAATACGAAATCATGTGTTAGTTCAAATTCAGGAAACCGGGTCAATGGATTGCGTTCGTCTTGCTTTGTTGAAACAGGATCTGCACAGAGGTATATAACTTTCCTTTTCACCGAGCATAATCAGCGAAGGATCGGTTACCAGCCGATGAGAGTGATGCGCCAGGTCGCCACAGTGCATACAAATAGCATGAAGCTTGGTTACATAATCGGCAATCGCTAATAATTCGGGAATTGATCCAAACGGATTTCCAAGATAGTCCATATCCAAACCTGCAACAATAACTCTGATGCCATCGTCTGCCAGGCGGGTGCATACTTCCGGTAACTGGCTGTCAAAAAACTGAGCTTCATCAATACCAACCACCTCAGCTTCATGAGTCATAAGCAGAATATTTGAAGCTACCGGAACAGGAGTTGATTGAATCTGGTTTTCATCATGTGAGACCACATTTACTGAATCATAACGTACTTCTATCTGCGGTTTAAATATTTCAACTTTTTGTCTGGCAATTTTTGCTCTCTTAATCCGTCTGATTAATTCTTCTGTTTTACCCGAGAACATTCCTCCACAAATGACTTCAATCCATCCTTTGTGGTAAGTATGATTTTTCAGGTTTTCAAGAAACATAAATGCAAAACTAATGGATTTAAAACAGCGAAGGCGCTTTACTAAAAGCGCCTCCCTTGCTGATAAAATTATTTTATCAGGTTAGTATTCCCAAAGGTCATGCTCAAAATTGATAATGTCATTCTTAATACGGTCTGCTTCAACCAATGCATCCATTCCTTTACGGTAATCTTCAATTCTCCTGTCAAACACATTTGATTCTTTCATGATATACGAACTAAAGAGGCGCTTTTGGAAAACATCATCATAGGTTCTTCTTTCAGCATCGTTAAATCGGTTAAAGCATTCGACATTCGAGAGTAACTTTCTTGCTTCCGGAAAATAAATCCAGAAGACCGGGATTCGTAATGCATTTTCACGGGTGTTTCCGAATTCATCTACTTCATAAATCAGAGGTGCAATTCCGATAATCCGAACATCCAGCACCGAGCGCTGTTTATCAAAGAACCATTCCTCTTTAATACGATATCCTACTACCTTATCAATTGAAAATTCCCGAACAATGACTGTATCTCTTTGTTCATAAGGTGGTTCAGGATCTGTAAAGGTGGTACTGTCAACTCCGGCTCCACCTACTTTTAACAGCTCTTCCTTAGTCAGTGCCTGAGTGAACTCATCATCTCTGGTAGCATAGGCTGTCAATGTTCCTTCATTTGCAGCAGTCCATAATACTTCAATCAGACTTTTTCTTTCTGTCATGGTTCCCTGGAAAGGATATGCAAACATCAGGTTTGCTTTTTCCTTAAGGTCAATCACCCGCCAAATCTTCTTTGACCACATAACATCTGCTTCCCGTAAATAGGCAGGAGCAACTACTGCTCGTGTAGGACTGTGTTCTTTAACATAAACTCCATCAAGCACATATTGAGCTATACCTGCTTGTGAAACCAGCAAGATGGTCAATAAGAAGATGACTTTTTTCATTTTAACCTCCTGTTTTATGAATGAATTATACGTTTAGTTTAACTCAAAGTTTAGCGGAGCCAGAGCACGTACCGTACCGTCTGGGCCTGATGCTCTGATATATTCAAAATAGACTTTTGATGCGATTGGAGAAGATTTAATTAACTCCTTCATCTGAGGGGTAAGCAGGTTACTTTCACTTGATAATTCAATCGGATCCCGTCCTTTTCTTACTAAAGTCATTTTAAACGACTTAACTCGAAAGAACAAATCAAAGTCAAAATTTTCCATAACCGGAATGATTGCAGCCTGTGAAGAAAGCAGATTCCTGTTGATTTTACCACCCTTCATATTAGCCAGCATGGCAACCGGATCAGGAACTCTCTTTACCCTGTATTTCATTTGACCCATTGGCATATTTTTCCCATCCATTTTAGCA
>JADLBQ010000063.1 GCA_020847635.1 Bacteroidia bacterium | reverse complement strand
GTAAAGAGCAAGAAACTATTGGAAATGTTGGAAGGAGCAATTAAACGCTACCAGAACAACTTACTGACTACTGCTGAAATCATTCAGGAACTCATCAACATTGCCAGGCAAATAAAAGAAGCGGACAAGGAAGGCGAAAAACTCGGATTGAATAATGATGAAGTTGCTTTCTACAATGCATTGGAAGTAAACGACAGTGCCGTTCAGGTTTTAGGTGACGACACCTTGAAAGAAATTGCAAGAGAAATAGCAGACAAAGTAAGAGCTAACGCAACCATTGACTGGACAATCAGAGAAAGTGCAAGAGCAAAACTAATGGTGCTTGTTAGACGGACACTCAACATATACGGTTATCCGCCAGACACACAACAAAAGGCAATTGACACAGTATTAAAACAAGCAGAATTACTAGCAGACAATTTAACAGCATGAGAACAAGCCAACGCACAGGTGTAAGCACATTAATTCGCAAATGTTATTTGTTTGTCAGCGGTGCTCATGATTTTTAATTGCAAGCCACACACCTTTCCTGAGTTTGTCGAAGGAAGCCCAAGCACAGACCAAAGCTTGCAAAAGAGCTCCTACCTTTTTCATGCAGACAAAATTGAAACCGTTTACAATTCACGAACACCAATAAAAACAATTAATAAGTAAGTAATTAAAAAAAGTTCCTCCCCTTCTGAAAATATAACAGTCGCCAAGCAAACCGACATAGCTTAGTCACTGCCCATAGCTTACTGTAACGGAGATCAAGAACATCAACTGTTTGACTCAATTAAGGGGAAAGTGGCTAATTGAACAGTATTGATTTTTAATTACATTTGTGATGAGACTTCAGAATGGTGTTTTAAAAGTTAGTCACATTTCCGGGTCAAGAAATGTTAAATGAAGTACTAACTCTATAGTGGTTTTACAATATTGACAATAATACTGAACTAAGTTACTATGGAAATAATTCTAAAAATAACTTTATTGGAATTTGAAAAAAGTGTATTTATCATTGACTAAGTTAAGCACAACAATGGCAAGCAATACATTCGTATTTTATAGACAATTCATGACGAAGTGACAAATAACAACCGAGCCATCAAAATTAACCCGTCCTTATTGAGCGATTTACTTAAAGTGCTAAATTCCTACCAGGAATTAATCCTATGAGGGAAAATTAAACCTCAATCTTCACAGTCAAGATCCGTCAGTTCAGCCTCCTCCATTCGTGCCAGAACTTTATCAGAATCAGAGAAAGCAGCCATTCAAAACCGCTATCTGAAGAGTGTTCCAATTACTGATCTGACATTACAATTTGACTGTAAAGAAGAGCTGATTAAACGATTTTTTCGTAATAGTAATATTGCTATCATTGACAACTACCTTCCCATGCCATCTTCTTTTAAAAGATTCAGACGAAAAAGGAAATAGACAACGCTATAGGACGAATGAAATGTTATGTTGATTTCAGGCAATTTTATGCCTGAAGAAAATGGATGCATACTACCAGTCGGATAAAGTTGTGAATTTACCTTTAAAGGGTACCTCTTAAGCTATTCTTGGATATTGTGATTAATTTAAAAGTGTGCGATGTAAACACTTTCTTAACTTGATAGTAAGCCATTATGCCAAACCTTTAATCAATCCTATACACAGTTTTTCCGGATCATACTCTTCTGTTTAATCATTTAAAAACAAATGCCATGTAAATTTGATCTGATTGATGGTTGATCCTGTTGGGTATTGACAGAGTTTTTCTTTTAACTGTATTCAAACAAGTTGCCGGTTAAGAACCATTTGGTAGCCGGACAATAAGCAACCAGGAACTTTTAATTTCAACCGGAAACTTTGTAACCACCAGCCAATTGCACATGATTTTACCAAAACAGGTCGGGTAGCAGTTTCAGGCAACCGCTTGTTTCACTGGATGCTAATCCCGTTTGGTTGCCGGCTAAACTGGCAGTTTAAAATAGTTGCAGAAAATTGCTATTTGGCTTTTGTAACAGCCGAGCTTAGCATACTTGCTGTCCTGCAGTTAAACCGGTAGTAAGCCGTCTTCTGAATAAAATAGATTGTTTTAAATGAAAATTCATTGAATTGAAGTAGTATTGCAGCATATATGTGGAGGCCTCAGCCAACTTCTATTCTAACTCAAAATACAAAGGCATATATCTTTCTTTTTACTATTTTTAAACTCAGTTTCAGCTCTCCCCCGGAGCTAAAACACAATCATTCGGATTATGCATAAACTCACATCCAGGAACAAAGCTGTCCTGCTGCTTGAAGACGAAACCGTTATTACAGGAAATGCCATTGGCAAGCTGGGTACAACTACAGGAGAAATCTGTTTTAATACCGGTGCAACCGGGTATCAGGAAGTTTATACTGATCCCTCCTATTTTGGCCAAATCCTGGTTCATACCAGTCCGCATATTGGAAATTACGGAACAGCTGATGATGAAACTGAATCTGATTCAATAAAAATTTCGGGATTGGTATGTAAGAATTTTTCCAGTCACTATTCAGGCAAACAAGCTACAAAAAGTTTGCAGGATTACCTTGTTGACAATAAGATAACCGGAATTGAAGGGGTGGATACCCGTGCTTTAGTTCAGCACATCCGGAATAAAGGAGCTATGAATTGTATTTTATCATCTGAAACCGATGATCTGGACAGCCTGAAAGCCCTACTGGCCCAGGTTCCCTCTTTAGCCGGTCAGGATATGGCCGGGAAGGTTGGAACCAAAAGTTTTTATTCTACAGGAGATGAACACTCAGATTACAGAATTGCTGTTATTGATTTCGGAATTAAAAAGAGTATTTTGAGGTACCTTAATTTTAAGGGGATGTTTTGCGGAGTATTCCCGCCTCAAACCAATTTTGAAGAAATTAAGTTATTCAATCCGGACGGAATTGTTCTTTCAAACGGCCCGGGTGACCCCGCTCCGCTTGATTATGCTGTTAAAACAGTTCAGACAATCTTAACTTCCCGTATTCCGCTGTTCGGCATCTGCCTTGGACATCAGTTACTCGGCATTGCTTACGGAATGGAAACTTTTAAAATGCACTACGGTCACCGCGGGCTGAACCATCCGGTGAAGAATTTAAAAACCGGTTTGTGTGAAATTACCAGTCAGAACCACGGATTTGCACTTAAGCCTCAGAAGGTTAAAAATCTGGAGGTCACTCATATTAATTTAAATGATCATTCTATTGAAGGCATCCGGGCAAAAGACCGGCCCGCATTTTCTGTTCAGTATCATCCCGAATCTTCACCGGGCCCGAATGACTCCCGCTATCTTTTCGATCAGTTTATTCAGTTGATTGATCAGCAGCGGGTAAGTAAAAGTACGATTGGAATGATTGCCTAAAATATAATCCGGATTGAACAAAAGTTTATTTCCGGTTTCTACCAAACAGGCTGTAGGTGTTTGGTCCCGACTTTAACTTCCGGATTTACGGCTGAAAACCTTTTTTAGTTTTTTGAAGCACAATAAAATGCGGCTGCACCCGTTAATGATTTCAGATTTAAAATTTTAAACTGAAAAAGGAAACTGTTTAACACGGATCAATTCTGATTTCACTGCCGGGAACCATCGCTTGCCCCGGAAGGAATCCGGACAGGAATTACAGTTTTTCAATAACCCGTTGTAGTTTACTTCTGACCTCAGTTGCTACCTCAGCAAGTTTTTGATTGCTGATTGCCTGCATGGAAGCAATGGGATCAACGGCTGAAATCTCAATTTTACCAGCCTGGTTTTCCTGCATAATAACATTGCAGGGTAACATAGTCCCGATGTGGTGCTCCGTTTGCAATGCCTGGTATGCATAAGAAGGGTTACAGGCACCTAAAATCAGATAAGGCCTGAAATCAACATCCAGCTTCTTCTTAAGGGTTGCTTTCACATCAATTTCTTTCATCACTCCTAATCCTTCTTATTTCAGTGATTCTGTAAATTTTTATCTGTCCGCATCCCAGCGGCTATTAATAGTAGTTGAAAATTAGTATGACATGATGATTCTTTTTTT
>JADLBQ010000062.1 GCA_020847635.1 Bacteroidia bacterium | reverse complement strand
CTTCCCTGTTCAAATATCCTTTTGCTAACCCTTCACCTCCAATATGAAGTTCACCTGCAACACCAATTGGAACCGGTTGCAGGTTTTTATCAAGTATGTAAATCTGACTGTTAGCTAATGGCCTGCCAATGGTAGCTCTTTCATCAGGTTTTCGAAGTGCCCAGGTAGAGACATAGGTGTCTTCAGTAGGGCCATACAAGTCATATATCCGTTCCGCTTTGGTTGCCTGATACAGCTGAGTTACCAATTCCGTACTTAAGGCTTCACCTGCCAGATTCATTACTTTCACTGAATCAGGAATTCCATGATCCATTTTTACCAATTCAGCAACAGCGGAAGGTACCATACTGATAAATGTAACATTGATTTCCGCAGGCAGGTAGGCCAGGCTTAGCGCATTCTCAACAATAATTAGCCTTCCTCCAAAACCTAATGTAAAGAACATTTCAAAAACTGAAAGATCAAAACATATAGAGGTTGAAGCAAGCATACCGGCTATGTCCTCTTTAGAATAAACTGTTTTTGCCCAGGCATGAAGGGAGATGAAGCTATGGTGCATAATTGCAACTCCTTTAGGTTTACCTGTACTTCCGGAAGTATAAATCACATAGGATATGCGGTATTCATCATCATTAATATCAGGTTTATTAACCGGCTGGCTTGTTAATTCATTCCTAAGCTGATCATACACTATTTCTTTAGCTGTATGACCTGAGATTTTTTCTTTGACCGATGACTGAGTAATAATAAATTCTGCATTTGCATCTTGCAGAATAACTTCAATTCGGGCTGGCGGATAAGCCGGATCTAACGGAATATAAGCACCTCCCGCTTTCATCACTGAGTAAATAGCAATAATCATTTCAATGGATCGCTCAAGGCAAATCCCACAAAACATTCCTTCTTTAAATCCCTGCTGAATCAGATAATGTGCAAGTTGATTTGCTTTATCATCTAACTCACGGTAAGTAAGCTGAACACCGTTATGCCAGAGTGCAATCTTATCCGGATGCTGTTGAACCTGTTCTTCAAATAGCCGGTTAATTGTATACCCGGGAGGGAAATCTATAAAAAAGGAATTCCAATCAATTAATAATGTGTTCAATTCATCTTCAGGCAGTATATTAAGATACCGAATCTGTGAATCTGGATCAGCAGCAATGCTCTCGAGTAGTGTAATAAACTCTCTAATCCGTAGTTCCATCAGTTTCTTCTCAAACAGGTTTTTATTATAAGTCCATTCAATTAGCAGGGTGTCACCATTACCGGCACAATTAACAAACCATTCTGAGTTTTCAGCTATACGTGGATTAGTTATAAATTCCATTTCCAGATTATGAAATGAAACATGATTAGTCATTCCAACATCAATATTGAAAGTAACCGGAGAGAAAGGAACCCTTGAAGGATCACGTTTCAAATTTATTTCGCGAATCAGTTCGCCCAATGAAATTCGCTGATGATCGAGCTGATCAAGCAGGGTCTTTTTGCGGTCTTTCAGGTATTCTGAGAAACTTTGAGAATCTTGGATCGAAGTTTTTAAGGGAATCAGATTAACACAATGCCCGATTAATGCCTCAAATCCGGTAACAGATTGTCCGGCAGTAGGTAACATCGTCACTAATTCATTGGTAGAACAAATCCGGTGCAGGAAAACCTCAAATACAGCAATCATGGTATTGACAAAACTGCAGCCGCAGCGTGCACCAAGCTGTTTGATTTTTTTAACGGTTTCAGCATCAACAAGCAAATCAATTCGCGATGCTTCATAAGTTCTGAAGGCTGGCCTGGGCTTGTTTATGGGTAAATCAAATACAGGAATACTATCTTTAAATTCGTTTAACCAAAATTGTGTAACAAGCTTGTGCTCATTGGATTTACGATATTCTGATTCAGCATTTAAAAAGTCAGGCCAGGATTCTGCCTTTTCAAGTTCAGGTTCATGCTCAGTACAAAATGCTGTATAGAACTTACCCAGGTCAATCATACAATAACCGACTGACCAGCCATCCGCAATAAGATGATGAAGAGTTAATACAACTTGTGTCTTTTCTGTTGAAAGTTGTAATACTGAAACACGAATAAGAGGTCCGGTGAAAATATTAAATTCCTGGTTCATTTCTCCTGAAATGATTTCTTCAACAGCCTTGGTTTGCTTCTTTGAATCAAGAGCAGTTAAGTCTATCAACGGAACTTCAATCGTAAGTTCCGTTAAGATAGTCATTGATGTACCGTCTGTGCTAAATTTGCATCTGAGAGAATGGTATCGTTTTATTAATTCATTCACTGAGCGGACAAAAATTTCATATCTGAACTTTCCAGTGAAAATCAAAGAAACCGATTCATTATAAGCACAGTTTGCAAGCTTACCGCCAATTAAAATATTTGTAAAAATCTCCTGTTGAGGGTCTGTGGTAGGGAGGATTAAATCATTTCCGTCATCAGAAAACGGATCAAATTCAATCGGAATGAGATTATTAATCATGGCTTAGCAGGTCAAAGGTACTCATGTATTTCTTTTTCATGACATTATACTTACAAAGGAGGAGCTCTGTTTCATAGTTTGAAATATTGAATGGCGGGGATAATTAATTGAAAAACCTGAGGGTGAAATCAAAGAACTTAAATATTCCCAGTTCCCAAATTCGATAATTAACATTATGTTAAATTGATATTTTGGCTTTACTTAAAATAAAAAAAGCCGGGCTTTTGTAAGCATCCGGCATTAGTTATTTGCTGAATGACAACTCTGCCCTTTATTTCAGGTTATCTATCTCAGATTTAATTTTTTCGTATTTAACATTCTCACCCAGCCTGGCATAGAGTTGCCGGAGCGTGTTGAGTAATTCAACATCTTTTGGTCTTATCGAATAGGCCTTCTCAAGAAATGGCATGGCAATTCTGAACTTTTCTTCAGCTTGTTTCTTCATTGCATCGTATTCCTTTGTTTTAGAAGGTGGCAAATCATTTGCTTTATTAATAAGATCAGCCCCTTCATTAAAAATCATTCCACCATAATTAAAATAGGGATCAAAAAAATTAGAATCTAGTTCGATTGCCTTTTTATAATCAGCTGCTGCTTTTTCCTTCTCTTTAAGTTTATCGTAATTATTTCCTCGGGCAGCGTACAGACTTGGATTGCGCGGATCTTTTAAAATCGCTGATGAGAGGGTTTCAATTGCACCACTTGTATTATTTGAAACTAGATAAATGTTAGCCTCTTCAATAATGAGTCCGAGATCATCGGGAAAGATTGTCCTGGCTTCTTTTAAAACAGTTAAGGCACCGGAAGTATCTTTTTCTGCTTTCTTAATTACTGCCAGTTGCTGATAAATTCTCGCATCTTTAAATTGCATTTTTATCAGACGTGAAAAATAATCTTCGGCTTTTGAGTAATTCTTAAGTTTTTCTGCCGAAAGTCCTGCATTCAGAATAGATAATGTATCTCCGGGAATAATGGTTAACAGATATTCAAAGACTCCTAATGATTTGCTAAAATCTTTTCCATTGTAGAAGTTAACACCCTTTGTAAATTCCAGTGCAAACAAATTCATATTTCGTACTGCAATATCCTGGGCATGATCAGACTTACTGTCAATTGCAAGTGATTTGTTGAATGACTCCATAGCAAGCCTGCAGGCATTTGGATATTTTGCATCAAGTGAAGAATCATTGCAAATCTTCTCATAAATTAGTCCTCTGTAATACCATGTCTTTTCTTTATTCATGGTTTGTTCGTGCATGATGGCATCTTCAATTTCAGGAACAGCATCTTCAACCCTGTTATATTTATAATAATTGAAGGCAGTCTGAACCTTTGTATTCTGGGCCTGAACAACAGTTACAGTTGAGAAAATGGATAATACAATAATTAGTTGTCTCATACTCCGTGTAAATTATTAGATGGTAAAAATATTTGTTTTCATTTAAACAATGGATGAATACTTATTCTTCGGTATTTTCACCGGATGTCATTGATTCTTCATTATTTTCTGGTTTGATGTTATCTTCATTTTCAGATGAATTCTCATCATTGTTATTGCTGTCAGTATTCCCATTTTCACTATAATCATCAACTTTGGCTACAGATGCTATTTCATCTTCGTCATCCAGTTTGATGAGTCTGACTCCCTGAGTTGCTCTTCCCATTACCCTCAGATCACTGACAGGCATACGAATCGTAATGCCTGACTTATTAATAATCATCAGATCATCATTTTCCACAACCTGTTTTATTGCAATCAGGCTTCCGGTCTTGTCAGTGATATTGATTGTTTTAACACCTTTCCCGCCTCGGTTAGTGATTCTGTAATCTTCAAGATCAGAACGCTTTCCATAACCTTTTTCCGAAACTACCAGAATGCTTGCGTTTGTATCACTAACGCACACCATTCCAATGACTTCATCATTATCAGCATTTACAGATATTCCTTTTACCCCGGTTGCATTTCTGCCCATTGGACGAACCGACTTCTCATTAAACCGGATTGCCCTGCCGCTTTTTATTGCAAGCAGTATTTCACTTTCCCCATTTGTCAGTTTAGCTTCAATCAAGGTATCACCGTTTTGTATATTGATTGCATTAATACCGTTTTGTCTTGGGCGACTGAATGCTTCCAATGCGGTCTTTTTAATTGTTCCCTTCTTGGTACAAAGAATAATAAAATTGGTGTTCAGGTAAGTTTCATCAGTAAGATTATCGACATTGATAAATGCCCTGATTTTATCACCCGGATCAATCTTAATCAAATTCTGAATTGCTCTTCCCTTACTGGTTTTATTCCCTTCCGGGATTTCAAATGCTCTAAGCCAGTAACATTTGCCATTCTCTGAAAACAGCAAAATATAATTGTGATTGGTGGCAATAAAAAGATATTCGATAAAATCCTCATCCCGGGTTTCGCTTCCTTTAGAACCTCGCCCTCCCCTGGCTTGAATCCTATATTCTGTCAATGGTGTTCGTTTGATATAACCCAGGTGGGAGATTGTAATTACAACTGCTTCGTTTTCCACCATGTCTTCCATCGAAATATCATCAGCGCTGTAAACAATCTCTGTTTTCCTTTCATCACCATATTTCTGTTTCATTTCAGCCATCTCATCTTTGAGTATCTCCATTCTAAGCTGTTCATTATTCAACACATCATGGTAATACTCAATTAACTTCATTAATTCATTATATTCTTCTTTAATTTTATCTCTCTCTAAAGCTGTAAGCCGTTGTAATCTCAACTCCAGAATTGCTTTCGCCTGGATTTCTGTCAGGCTGAAATTACTGATTAAACCATCTTTAGCTTCATCTGGAGTCTGTGATTTACGGATTAATGTAATGATCTCATCAAGGTGATCCAGAGCAATAAGGAGTCCTTCAAGAATATGGGCTCGTTTTTCAGCTTCTGCGAGTTCGAACTGTGTTTTACGGATTAACACCTCATGACGGTGGAAAACATAAAAGGCAATCAGCTCACGCAGGTTTAATAAGACAGGTTTGCCATGTACCAGGCAAATATTATTTACACTGAAAGTTGACTGAAGTGCTGTATTTTTAAATAAATGATTCAGAACTACATTGGCACTGGCATCTCGCTTAATTTCATACACAATTCGAATTCCGTTTCTGTCAGACTCATCGCGGATGTCACTAATCCCGTCTATTTTCTTGTCATTTACCAGGTCTGCTGTCCGTTTTATCATTTCAGCTTTATTAACCTGGTATGGAATTTCGGAAACAATAATTCGCTCCCTTCCATTGTTTAATGTCTCAATATCTGCCTTAGCCCTCATCACAATTCTGCCACGACCGGTTTGAAAAGCGTCCTTTACGCCCTGATAGCCATAAATAATTCCACCTGTCGGGAAATCAGGAGCTTTTACATATTTCATCAGTTCCTCAATACTGATTTCATTATTTTCGATATAGGCAATAATGGCATCAAGAATCTCAGTCAGATTGTGAGGCGGCATATTGGTTGCCATACCAACAGCAATTCCGGATGCTCCGTTTATTAACAAATTAGGTATTTTAGAAGGAAGTACAGTGGGTTCTTCTAATGTTTCATCAAAGTTTGCTCTGAAGTCAACGGTATCTTTATCAATATCACCGAGCATTTCTTCAGCCATTTTAGTTAGCCTGGCTTCGGTGTATCGCATAGCTGCCGGGCTGTCACCATCAATACTACCGAAATTACCCTGCCCATCAACCAGCGTATAACGAAGTGACCAGTCTTGAGCCATTCTTACCATTGTATTATAAACAGAGCTGTCACCATGTGGATGATACTTACCAAGCACTTCCCCAACAATCCTGGCTGATTTTTTATAAGGCCTGTTTGAAAGAACATTCAACTCAAGCATTCCATATAGAACGCGCCTGTGAACAGGTTTTAATCCGTCTCTGACATCCGGCAAAGCCCTTGAAACAATCACCGACATTGAATAATCAATGTAAGCAGTTTTCATTTCTTCCTCAATATTGATCTTGATAATCTTTTCTCCGGTATCCATTTGATTCTTTTATCTAATGTTTAAATGATGTCAATCCGTCAGTAATTTGACTGGATTAGTTCCTTTTTTGTCATATTTCTAAAGGCAGGCGAAGGTAATAACAAAGTGGCATATTTTGTGACTTTAAAAAAATAGAAATGAGTAATTTTATGCACGATAGAGAAAATTCAGTTTTATCAGCTATGTTGTTAATAACTTTGAACAGTGATGGCTTAATAAGTGCAGAACAAATTAGTGTATTTGACGTTGAAATAATTATAACATCTGAAAGTTATGGATTCTAAATTCTCACCCAGGGTAAAAGATGTAATCTCCTTCAGCCGGGAAGAAGCACTTCGGCTGGGTCATGATTTTATTGGAACCGAGCACCTGATGCTTGGCTTAATCCGTGAAGGAGAAGGCATGGCTATCAAGTTCTTAAAAACCATGAATGTGCGTTTGCCTGAACTTAGAAAATCAATTGAAAACGCATTGAAAAGCTCTGCTACTTCCAGTCACAATCTGACCAATATCCCACTTACCAAACAAGCTGAGAAGGCCTTAAAAATCACTTATCTCGAAGCTAAAATTTATAAGAGTGAGCTTATCGGTACAGAGCATCTTCTGCTTGCTATTCTTAAGGACGAAGACAGTTCGATTACCAAAATCTTAAATCAATACGGTGTTTCATATGATTTGATGAGAGAGGAAATGGATGCCATGCGCTCGGACTTTAAGGCTGAATCTTCTCAAAACCCTCCGGATGATGATTCTTTTTCAACAGAAGAGGATCGTCCCAGTTACAGTTCAACCACCAAAAAAATCGGAGATGGAAAAAGCAAGACTCCGGTACTCGACAATTTTGGAAGAGACCTTACCCGGGCCGCAGAAGAAGGGAAATTGGATCCGATTGTCGGCAGGGAAAAAGAAATTGAACGTGTTTCGCAGATTTTGAGCAGAAGAAAGAAGAACAATCCAATCCTGATTGGTGAACCCGGAGTTGGAAAATCTGCAATTGCGGAAGGCTTGGCTCTGAGAATAGTTCAGCGTAAGGTATCAAGAATTCTGTTCAATAAACGGATTGTTACACTCGATTTGGCTTCACTTGTTGCAGGAACGAAATACAGAGGTCAGTTCGAAGAAAGGATGAAGGCGGTAATGAATGAATTGGAGAAGTCTCCGGATGTTAGTCTTTTTATTGATGAAATTCATACAATTATTGGTGCAGGTGGGGCATCCGGTTCGCTTGATGCTTCCAATATGTTTAAACCGGCTTTAGCCAGAGGTGATATTCAATGTATTGGGGCCACTACCTTGGATGAATACCGCCAGTATATAGAAAAAGACGGAGCGCTAGACCGAAGATTCCAGAAAGTCTTGATTGATCCGACTTCTATGGATGAAACGATTGAGATTCTGAATAATATTAAAGATAAGTACGAAGAACATCATCATGTTAATTACACGCCTGAAGCTATTAAAGCATGTGTAACACTGACTTCAAGATACATCACTGACAGATACTTGCCGGATAAGGCGATTGATGCCTTGGATGAGGCCGGATCAAGAGTTCATATCTCAAACATTCATGTCCCTCAGAGCATCATCGAACTTGAAAATAAGTTACAGGATATTAAGGTTGAAAAGAATAAAGTTGTAAGAAGCCAGAAATACGAAGAAGCAGCTCGTTTACGTGACTCGGAAAAGCAGATTCAGGAACAGCTTGAGCATGCAAAAAAACAATGGGAAGAAGACGCTAAATCGCAACGATTTACTGTTGATGAAGAAAATGTAGCTGAAGTTGTTGCAATGATGAGTGGTGTTCCTGTTCACCGGATTGCTCAGGCAGAAAGTCAGCGCTTAATTAATATGCCTGAACAACTAATGGGCAAAGTGATTGGCCAGGATGATGCCATAAAAAAGGTAGTTCGTGCAATTCAAAGAAACAGGGCCGGATTAAAGGATCCTAACAAACCAATTGGAACATTTATCTTTCTTGGCCCTACCGGTGTTGGGAAAACAGAGTTGGCAAAAGTACTTGCCCGTTATTTATTTGACTCAGATGATGCGCTTGTTCGAATTGATATGAGTGAATATATGGAAAAGTTTGCTGTTTCGAGGCTAATAGGGGCTCCTCCCGGATATGTTGGGTACGAAGAAGGCGGGCAACTGACAGAAAAAGTAAGGCGTAAACCGTATGCGGTTGTATTGCTTGATGAGATTGAAAAAGCTCATCCGGATGTTTTTAACCTCTTGCTGCAGGTACTGGATGACGGTCAGCTGACTGACAGCCTTGGAAGAAAGGTTGACTTTAAAAATACAATCGTAATCATGACCTCCAATATTGGTTCACGGCAATTGAAAGATTTCGGAACCGGAGTTGGATTCAGCACCCAAAGCAGGCAAGAACAATCATCAGAAATCGCACGGGGTGTTATTGAAAATGCTCTCAAAAAAGCATTTGCCCCCGAGTTTTTGAACCGAATTGATGACGTAATTATTTTCAACTCTCTGGATAAGCAAGATCTTTATAAGATTATTGATATCGAACTTGATCATTTGTATAAGCGTATTGCAGAACTTGGCTATACATTGCAACTCAGTATTGAATCAAAGGATTTTCTGAGTGAAAAGGGTTATGACCCGCAATTTGGAGTTAGGCCTTTAAAACGTGCTATCCAAAAATATATTGAAGATCCGCTGGCAGAAGAAATTATTAAAGGTTTGCTTAGCCCGGGTGATATTATTGAGATGAAGCTTGATAAGAAAACTTCTGCTCTGATTCCTTTAATCACAAAAGCCACTCCCCCATCACCTTCTTCACCATCAGGCGGAAGACGTAAGAAAAAAGAAGAGAGTTGATCAGATAAATTCCCTGTTTGAAATAATAAGCTCCTGGTATCAACAGGCGCTTATTATTTTTACCCGTGTGAATCAATCAAACCCTGAATTTATAGTTTGCACGCCTGAATCAGAAACAGACTGGCAGCACTACTTTCATTTACGCTGGCTGGTTCTGCGAGCCCCCTGGAATCAGCCTCCGGGCTCTGAACGGTCGGATAATGACAATTCAGCTATTCATCTAATGATAAAAAACAAGACTAGCATTGTTGCAATCGGGAGCATTCATCTGATTGACTGCCATACAGCTCAAGTCAGATTTATGGCTGTTGAACCGCACTTCAGAAGAAAAGGACTAGGCAGCATGATACTCCAATCACTTGAACAAAAGGCAATTGCTCTTAAAGTTAAAAGAATTATTCTTAATGCTCGTGAAAGTGCTTTGCCATTTTATGAGAAAAATAAATTTGTTCGTTTGAAAAAGACACATCAGTTGTTTGGTTGCATCCAACACTACTTAATGGAAAAAAAGCTTTAGTACACATGCAAATTGTAAAAAAACTCAATTTCTGTTTTAAACGCTAGTTATTAACAGGCAATTGCCTTCTATATTTGCAGCCAAAATAACGGACACCTTGAAGAAACGGATTAAAGACAGAAAAGAATATGAGATTACTAGGCTTACTGAGAAAGCAAGGTTCCTTTTTCAAAAGGATCCGGAGCAATCATTTACACTTTTCAGTCAGGCTGTTGTAATAGCTAGAGATCAGTCGTCAGCAGTGATCCTGGCAGGAACTTTAATTGAAGCAGCCGAATGTTGTATTGCACTTAATAAGTTTAAAGAATCTCTTCAATTCTTTAATGAAGCAGCTCTTCTCAATGATCAGTTGGGAAACAGTGAGGGGCTTATTCACGCACTTAAAGGAATTAGTAATGTTCACTTTCTGGCTGGTAACTATGAACTGGCAATCTCACATTGTTCCAGAATTCTGGATATTGCAGAAAAAACCCACAACCAGTCGCTTATTGCCGAAGCTCATAATAAGTTGGGCGACCTGTATAAGTTTCATACAAATTATAAAAAGGCAGAAGAACATCATCAGAAGGCGTTGCAAATATTTAAGAGCCTCAATGACGAGACCAACCTGAGTATTACTCATTTTTTCATTGGCAACTGTTTAAACTGGGCAAATGAGTTGGTTCTCGCAAAAAGTCATTTACAAAAGGCGATTGACCTTGCTAAAAAGGTAGGTGACCCGCAATTGCAAACCAAGCCTCTCGGTAGTATGGCAATTCTTCAGACTAAAGAAGAAGATTTTGTCGGAGCAATTGCAAACTTTCATAAGAGTATTGACCTGGCTAAAATGTTTGGAGACACCGAATTAGTTGTCAACCTTCAAAAAAGTCTTGGGAAAATGTATCATGACCTGGGACAATTTGATAAGGCAATTGAAGTACTTGAGAAATCACTTGAATCCAGCGAATCACTTCAGCGAATCTATCCGGCAAATGTGATTCACGGGTTTTTGGCCCAGAGCTATGAAAAGGTAGGAGACTATAAAGCTGCACTGGATCACCACAAGAACTATCTCAATTTGTGCCAGAAGATAACCAATGAGAAAATTACATTAAAAATAACTGAACTTGAGCTTTCACTGGAAGTAGATAAAGTAAAACGGGAAAAAATAATGGCTGAGCAATCGAGCAGAATTAAAGACCGGATTATTTCAGGAATCAGCCATGAATTGCGAACCCCTCTGAATGGCATTTTTGGTATGATCGAATTACTTTCATCAACTAAACTCACAGCCGAGCAATCTGAATATCTAAAAACCATCAGACTTTCCTCCTCTAACCTGCTTACTATTATTAATGATCTGATTGATTACTCTCACATCAACCAGGGAATATTTTCATTAAACCAGGGTGAGTTTAAATTAAAGGATACCATTGCAAGTATTATTTCTGAAAATCTTAGTAAAGCTAATGAGAAAAAGCTTGAACTGATTCTCAGATTTGATCAGAACATTCCATCTGTTGTAATTGGAGACGTACAGCGGCTTTCTCAAATTCTGAATAACCTGATTTCAAATGCCATTAAATTTACAGATCAGGGAATTATAACAGTAACCGTTTCTCGGACAAACATGAATGCTCTTGACAAATCAAGAGTTGTTTTTACGATTACAGACTCAGGTTGTGGAATTCCACAAGATTATCTTCCTCATATTTTTGAGAGTTTTGCCTTTCCCGATCTGCTCAAGCATCCACAGTCAGGTTCTGGACTGGGGTTATCGGTCGTGAAAAATCTGATTGATAAACAGCACGGAAGTATATCAGTTGTTAGTTCTGTTGGAGAAGGCACTACCTGTACATTCACGCTTGATTATCGTTTACCAAAAAATCATCAAGAGAAAGCGGTTCATCCTGAAATACGGGTCCCAACCCAGTCCAAACCTGTCCATATTCTCTTGGTTGAAGATAACAGAGTTAATCAATTTTTAGGCAAACAATTGCTAAACAGGTTAAACTGTAAGGTAGAACTGGCATCTGATGCAGATGAAGCTTTAGAAAAATTGAAACTTTCACATTTTGACCTGATTTTTATGGACATTCAGTTACCTGGAATGAATGGTTATGATTTAACAAAATACATCAGGCAACAACTTGGGATGCCAGCAAAAAATACTCCGATAATTGCATTAACAGCCTATGCATCCGAACAGGAAAATAAGAATGCATTGGATGCCGGTATGAATGGTTATCTAACCAAGCCTTATTCACCAAATGAGCTTGCAACAGTAATCTCAAAATTTATTAATCCTTCCACTGTTCTTAAAGACCAATCTTTAATGGATACTTTGCTGAAGCGTATGGGTGGAAGCAAAAAGGATACAGAAGAACTTGCTGAGATGTTGTTAAAACAGATTCCGGCCACAATAACCAAGATAGAAAAGCTGGCATCCTTGGAAAAATGGAATCAGGTAGCTGAATATGCTCATAAATTGAAATCTTCCATAGGCCTTCTTAATCTTCCTGTTCTTACAAAACTCATCAGTGAAATTGAAGTTGACTCAAAGGAATTAAAAGATCTCAGTAAACTGAACCATAAGATACAAAAACTCAATAAGGAGACAATAATTAAGCTAGAGATTCTTCAAAGTGAACTCTCAATTGCCAGAGCTGAAAAGGACAAATAAAATTAAGGAAAGTTTACTTAAGCAGTTCCAGCGTTTCAGCTGCCCGTTTGCTATCAGGTAATTTTTTTGCAATCACTGACTGCAGAATTATTTTCCCTTCAATTGAATTACCCGAAGCAATTAATGCTAATCCTTTGTAGTAATACGCATGGTCAGAGAATTCATTTTTTACTTTTTCCTTTATAGCTTTATCAAAATAGCCGATTGCAGCTTTTACATTACCTGCCTCGTATTGATACAACCCTTTATAAAAATTAAGTTTGGCAACATGCTTCTCTCCCCTTATCTCTGAGAGCAGTTGAAAAGCTTGCAGATAGTTTGATTCTTTGGCTAATTTAAATGCCTGAACCCATTTAGCACTGTCTCCGTCTGAATTCAACTTCTGTTTTTTTTCGGAAATATCTTCAGCTGTATTTTGATTCAAACTATACACTTTGTTATGATTAACAGGTTTATTACCTGAATTGACTGAAATGGATCTCTCCATTATTTCCTCTGATGGAACCACCGGTGGAACATCAATTCCTGATTCTTCAACTGGAGTTAAATAATCTTCAGACTGATCAGTTACAATTTTTTTTTGATCAAGATCTTCTCTATCTGAGCTGGTTGTTTGAATAGCTTCACTGGTTGTTGTTTCCTTTTGAAGTTGCGATTCAGCAACGGTACTTGCTTTTGGTGACTGGTTTTCGGCTGAATGCGATTCAAAATCCTTTTGTGGAGCAGCACTTTCAATCTTCTGCACAGGAGGTTTGGTCGGTAGTGCTTGAACCAACTGGGTGTCATTTCTATTTCTGAATTGCCAAACAACTGCTGAAATCAGTAAAAGACCAGCCAATACAGCAGCAGCCATAAACCACCTGATTTTTCTTTCATTTGATTTGACTTCCTTTGTAACAATAAACTTTTTTGCCAGATCGGTTTTCAGTGAAAGTAAGTCTGTTGGAAGGTTGTTTTCAATCAATCCTTCAACAGCATCACTGCATAACTCACAATCAAGCAGGTGCCGTTCCACTTCATTGCGTTCACGCTGACTCATCTCGTTTCGGACATAGTGCTCGAGTTCGAAAGCAGCCAGGCAACTCCGTTTTCTGAAAATTCGTTTAATATTATTTCGCATTGGCTGACTTTTTTAATAAGTAATTTTTAAGATTCCGTTTTCCGTTCTGAATATGACTTTTAACCAAATTCAGGTCAAAACCCGTTAATTCAGAAATCTGTTTGTAGCTTTTGTCTTCAAGAAAGAATTTACGAATGCAAAGCTGCTGCTGGTCATTAAGCATTTCCATTGCTTCATCAAGGAATTCCAGATGTGTTTCAGTTAAGTCTTCTTTGATAAACAACATATTCTCAGGAGTGATTGCCAGAGTAGATTCTGCTTGGGTAATTCCGTATTCATCGTTAAACTCAAGTCTTTTTTTACGGAGAATCATCAGGCAGTGATTCTTTGCAACTGAATGAAGCCAGGGAGGAAAATTCTTAACATTGAATTTAAATAGATCGTGAATCAGGTCTTCAAAAATATTCAGAACTGCATCCCGGCTTGCCTCTTCGTTTTTCAGATATTTTAAACAAACACCATAGGCCAGGTGCGAATAGCGTTCAAATAAAATACCAATATACATTCTGTCACAGG